>BLLT01000145.1 GCA_011958945.1 Lachnospiraceae bacterium
ATGGGCAGATTCCGTAACAGGGAAGCCGAAAGGCTGAACTGTTACGATGTTAATTAAATTTTTTCAATGAAATGGCTGCTATACATATTCCAATGCTTCTTATACACGAAATCCTTCTTCCCTCCTATAAACGAATATCCACTGACACATAGGGTGTCCGGTGCTGCAGTTCAGCCTCCTCACCGAGCCCATTCCCATCTGCGTCTTTTCCGTTTACAGCCCTGGTGACCTTATCCTCCCTTTCTTCCCTGGTTTCCGCCTTTGCTGCTTCTTCCATTACCCTGCCTGCATCCGACAGCGTAGAAAGCTGTGACGATGCTGCTGCCTGTGCTTTCTGTTCTACCTGTGCAAGTTCTTCTTCCTTTTTCTGCGTATCGCCGCCTATGGCTTGATCCAGTTTGATTTCAGATTGCAGGATTCTGGATTTCCCCTCCATTTTTGTCGCCACGCTGCCCTGTACCTTCGCCTGTTTTATGGCGCTGTCCACCGAAATCATTGCTGCCATACTTGCCTGTGAAAGTCCGGCGCCTTTGCTTCCCGCCTTTGTACCTCCTGCGTTTCCTGCACCGCCAAGCATATCGTCCATAGGAGAGCCTTTTGCCTTCTGTTTTTCAGAACCGCCCATAGCGGCTCTGCGCTGCTCCATCTGGTGCTGCCTCAACTGCATATTCAGGTCGCTGATCTGCTGCTGTATTTCCTGCCGCTTTTTCATCTTTTCTTCCAATGCTATATCCTCATTGGAAGCTAGTTCCTGCAACTGTCTCTGTGCATTCGCAATCTGGTTCTGAATGTTCCGGCTGTAAGAATCCGTTGCCTGGTTCATTCCCATCTTCCCTATTTGTGTGCCTGCTCCGTTCATACCATTGATTGTCATTTTCCTTTTCCTCCTGCTATCCTTTTGATATTGTTTTTCAACAACGGTTTCTCACGCTTTTCTTCATTTCTATCTGTTCTCTCTTATTGTTTCGGAGACAAATTCCACAAACTAAACGGATATGCGGTGAACCGGCCTTTTTCTGCTGTGAACCCACAATAATACCTCCCATGCTAGACCAAACCAGGTGTCAGACCGGTTTTTCTCACATAAGAGGCTCTTTTTCATTCCATCATCAGCATAATGCTGAGGCGGAATTCATCTTCTTTCAGGTCAATGGCTATATCCCCGGAATATTTCCTCGCCACCATACGGATATTGGATAACCCGTATCCATGGGTTTGACCATATCCATGACCTTCCGTTTTTTCTTTTGATGTAACAGGCAGCCCCCGTTCTTCATCCCATTTCAGATTCCCGGTAAAGCTGTTGCTTATCTCAATCATATAGGCATTATTGCTGTGGTAAGAAAGGACGGATATATATGGCGCTGCGCCCTCCCCTTCATCCCCCGATGGCAAATGCAAAGCATTCTCCATTGCGTTCTGCAAGGCATTGTTTAATATTACGCTGATATCAAAAGCATTGATATTCGCACCGGTGGGATAATAAAAATCTGATTGGAAACGTATTTTCCTTTTCTCTGCTTCATTTTTTAGTTCCTGCAGAATCACATCCGTTACAGGATTCCCGCTTTTTATCTCCCCTGCCATCTGGGAAAGGGCGGACTTTAGTTCCTCGCTATAATCCATTGCTTCCTTCACATTATTTCCAGCATGGAGCCTTTCTAACGTAAGGATATGGTTTGTCATATCATGCCTGATGCTGCGTATATTCCGGTACAGGCTCTCCACCTGACCGATATGCTTTTCTATGCTGTCAACCTGTGCGGCAAGCAGTTCGTTCTGCAGCATTTCCTCCTGTCTCGCTTTGATGTTCTGGAACAGTACGGCCATTACCACTATCGTAATAATGGATATGCCAAAATGCAGAAATGCCAATCCATTATATAAACCGTAAATAGGCTCCATCCAACTCATTCCCGAACTGTTCTGATACTGTATTAGTATTCCGTATCCTGTCATTCCTGTGAGAGAAGGTACAATCAACATGGACATTTCCTTTATGCTCATATCCTCCCTTTTGTAAACATAGGTTTTAACAATATACCTTACACTGATTCCCAATAATGCGAAGCCGATTACCGTATCCAGCAATTCCACTCCGCCAAATATCAAAATTTTCGCCACCAGGTGCCTTTCTGGTATATAAAAAGCATCGGAAACAAGCTTTATGTTATATACTGCATTTATTATTATCCTCGTCATATATTCCGAAAGCCAACGCAGAGAAAAGAATGTTACCGCTATAAATGTCTTCTGTTTATAATTCCTGCGGTCTATCCTGCACATAGCAATAAACGCCGACCATATCCCCATGCTGTATGCCGCAAATGTGTTTATCTCCATTGGCACGAGATACAGGAGCAGCATTACAGCAAAATAAGCGATCCCAATGCAGGCTGTTCCCTTTTTATTTTCCATGAACGGCTTTGCAAAACGGTATAGGATATACCCTGTTCCATACATTGCTGCTATGGCATGGATCACAGATATTGCTGCCAATATATCCATGTGTTCCATCTATCTTCTCCCTTTCCTCTGGTTATATCGCAGATACTGTTTTACAAACTCCTGGTAATTCTGTTTTGCCATGAGCGCCTGTCCCTTTTTCAGATAGACGGTCGTTGCATCATATTTCTTGATAAAACCAAAATTCACAAGAAATGACCTATGGGTGCGGTAAAACTCATCCCCTGCCTTTTCTTCCAATTCTTTCATTTTACCATAATATTCTATATCTGCGTCCATCGTATGCAGAATCACTTTCCGGTCAAATACTTCCGCATATACGATATCCCCCAGATTGACGGTAATATGTTTTCCCCCTGCAGTTATCATCAGGCTGGGCATCTCTTTCTCCCTGCCTGCACTCTCCAGCTTCTTTCTGTCCTCAGACTGTTCCACGGCATTTTGCAAAATCTCTGCAAATTTCCCATCATCAAAAGGCTTAACCAGATAATGGAACGCCCCTACATCGAATGCCTGAAACACAAAATCATCCAGAGCAGTCACAAAAATAATGATCGCCTTTCTGCTTTTCCTGCGCAGTTCCTTTGCCGTTTCCATGCCGCTCTTCCCCGGCATCTGAATATCAAGCAACAGGATATCCGGCTCTTTATCCGATGACAGCAGTTCCTCCCCCGACCGGTACAGCCACAGGTCCGCTTCGGGATAGAGTTTCCCTATCTTTTCCGCAAGCATATCCCTGATTTCTTTATCATCGTCACATACTGCTATCCGCATTTTTTACCCCATTTCTATTTTTACTTTTTCACTCCTTTTGTATTTCCTTAAGATTATATCGGCATTTTATTGTTGCCATGATACTGGAAATGATGTGGAACGGATATTTTTCGCTGTGAAAGAGGAAGCGAAAAAGGATGGAGAAAAGAAGATTTTAGAACCGTTAATAAGGATAGATATTAAAAATTGGAGGTACATTATAGAGTATTCAAAAGACCAGTTCAACTGCCCGGTTGAAGCCACATTGTTTTTGATCGGCAAAAAATACAAGCCACTCATCCTCCGGTATCTGATAGAAAAACTGCTGCACTATATGGAACTGCAGCGAATGATCCCGAAAGCGACTCCCAAAATGCTGTCGCAGCAATTACACAACCTGGAGGAAAGCGGGATGCTGCACCGGGAAGTCATCCCGGATAAACCAACTAGGACACTGTACTCCCTCGCCCCATTTGGACGCAGCATCATCCCCGTACTGGATGCCATGTGCAATTGGGGCGCAGGCTTTCTGGATGGGCTGGACATTCAGCCGCCATGCAGCAAAAAAGCAGAAGGAGAGCCTTGACTGGCTTTCCTTCCACGTCTCCTGTTCAATCTATAAATCACATCCTAAACATTCATATCAAACTTAGGATAATACGCATCTTCCAGCTTTTCTTTCTGCATCATCGCCTTTGCCTCCAACTCGGATTCTGCATCCACATACCTGACCGCAATCTCCTGTTTTGGCGCTTCCAGCACAGAAACCTTCTCCGTACCGCCAGCCTGCTTTTCATCCTGCTCCGCCTTTTCTGCCTTCTTCTCCTCTACTTTTTCTTCCTCCTCTTTCTTTTCCTTCTGTTTTTCCAGACGATCATCCATGTTTTTCTTCATTCTTTCTGCATTTGTCATTTCTGTTTCGGTTACGGAATATACGGTACTCTGTATGCTGCCGTCTTTATTTACCATCCATGTCTGCTGGTAATAAGTCACTGTTCCGCCCAAAGCCTTGTTCTGCGCGGAAAGCTGTTCATACCCTTGCTCTTCCAGTTCCGGTATCCTTTTCAGAAAATCTTCCAATTCCTTCGCCTTTGCGGAATCGCCTGAACATTTCTTCAGATATGCACTGGATATTGTCACGTTGCCCTTGGACATACAGTCATAATTCTTCTGTAAATAGGAGTAATAATCGGATGCCACCTTTTCACTGGCATCCTTTGCCTTTCCTGTCTGTGCAGGTGCAGCCTCTTTCGTTTCTGCTTTCTTCACTGCATCATTTTTCCGAGCTGCATATGTACCCTCGTACACGTTGTTGTAGTTGCTTCCAATTCCTGCAATTGCCACAATATTATCCATCATCACTTCTCCTTTTCATTTTTCATCATCACCGATAAGATGAACACCCTGCCCTTTACCTTAAAATCCATTGTTCCCTGGTATTTATCCGCCGTGCTCTTGATGTTGGCCAGACCTATCCCATGATTCTCCCTGTCCGCCTTGTCCGTCACCGGGAATTCCCCCTGCCGTCTCCTCACCAACTGTCCGTCAAAGCTGTTCTCCACTTTCAGGATGAGCAGCTTTCCTTTCTGCAGGGAACTGATACGGATAAAGGCATCCGCCCCCGGTTCTTTCGCCTTCAATTTCCGGCATGCTTCGATTGCATTATCCACTGCGTTTCCTAAGATAACGCCTATATCATAACTGTGTATCTCAATCTCCTGGGGAAGGAGCATCTTATCCGCATCCATCCTTAGATCAGGCACATCCCGCACCGCCTCATGGTATTTCATGTTAAGCAGAGTATCCACCACCGTGTTTCCCGTCCTGAACCGCACCTCCAGCTTTTCAAGCCCTTTGTTTAATTCTGACAGATATTCCTGCAGTTCCCCGTTCCCTTCCCCTGCAGATAATCTTTGGATAACGGCAAACGTGTTCTTCATGTCATGTTTCATGCCCCGTATGCCCGAATATATGCGCTCCATCTCTTCCATATGTTCCTGCAGTCTGCTTATCTGATTTTCCAGAACGATTCTGCCGCTCTTTTCCCTGTTCCAGCAGATCATGTCCTGGAACAGCTTCACCCCATATAGAATCGAAAGCAGCGACAGGAACAGGATTGCAGGAATCACCACAGCCAGAATCGGGTATCTCTCATACAGCATTTTAGGAATACCGTCCTCCACCGTAATCATGATGATACGTAGGAGCATGCAGATCATCATGCTCACTGCCGATGGGGTAAGGATAAAAAGCAGTTCCGTCTTGCTGATGACATAATTCTTTTCCTGAAAGTTCCGTACAATCTTTTTCAGCGAAAAAAACAGCAAGAGGGTAATAACCAAATACTGGAGAACTAACACGGTTGCTGTTCCAATCCATACTGCCAGGGCAAGGCTCTTTTCAGATGTGATGATCCTCTCCCTGAAACACCAGTTCCACACATCAGGCAATTGGTTTCCCGGTTTACCAACCAAAATTACTGCCACATAAGAACTAATATCCAACAATGCCTGAAACGAAACCACAAGGAAAACCGTAATGAGGCGGAATGCCTTATAAAAACACATGGCAAGGGCTGACACGATACAGAACGACAATGCCAGCGTTCCGGCTGCCACCATGTAATCTTCATATCCCGCCGGAGAACACCATGTCGCGGCTGTCTTCAGAACCACATACAAACCCGCCACATACAGCCCGTTCCATCTGCTTTTCATCCTCGTTTCCAGAAAATTCCCTAAAAAATACTGCAGGCAATACCCCTGGAACACCGCCAGCACCGCATATAACACATCCGCAGGCTTAAACACTGGAAACACCCCCGTTCTGCAGATGCCACATATAGGCTTTCACAAATTCACCGTACTTCTTTTTCGCAAGATACACCCTGTCTCCATCTGTAAGGGTTATGCTCTCGCCGTCATATTCCGTGATGCAGTCCATGTTCACGATGTACGCCCGATGGCAACGGTAAAATTCCTCCCCAAGCTGCCCTTCCAGTTCATCCATCGCCGCATAGATTTCTATGGTCTGCCTTACAGTGTGTATCCCCACCTTCTTTGCCCTGCTCTCAATATACAGGATTTCTGACTGGTCAAGGGTAAGGTTCCGCGACTTGATGAACAGCACACGGCGCTCCTTCTTCCTTGCTGCCTCCCTCACCGCCCTTTCCAGCACCTCCGCAAATTTGCCCTCGTCTATGGGCTTTAACAGATACTGGAACGCATAAAGGTCAAGCGCGTCAAACACATAGTCTTTAATACCTGTGATGAATATGAGAATGGTATCCCCCTGCTGTTTCCGCAAGTTCCTCGCCACCTCTATGCCGTTCATCCCCTCCATCTGTATGTCAAGGAAAACAATGTCAAACCGCTTCCCCGATGCAAGCAGCCCCTCACCCGCAGCATAGGACTCTATATGGCTTCCCGGCTGCTGTTCTTCAATCAGGGCGCATATCTGCTCCCTGATCGCTTTTTCATCATCCACAACTGCCATTTGCAAAATCCATCACCTCAAATCCATAAAGCCCTTCACTTAAAGATAGGTATCTATCTTTTTATATCGGCAGAAATTTTCCGTTTTTCAGGCGAAGGGAACGAAACGGCCACTTTTCGGGAACGAAAGGCATAAATGCTGTCATTGATGGCGGCGGAAAGCCCGCCCGTTGTCAGATGGTTGATCCGCACCATACAAATCTACAAAAGAATTGCCGTTCTGGTCTTTGTTGTAGCTGAAAAAGGCACTGGTTTGCGGTAGAAATTACAAAACTGTCACAAGCTACTGTTTTTTCGTCCTTGAAATGTCTGCAGGCAGCCACTTGTCTCGTTGCCCGCGGGAATCAATTTTCATTTTCCCTGCTTCACATATCCCAGAATTATCCGCGAGGCAAAAACACGGAAAACGTGGAACCGCAGCCCACCGTTGAAACGACTTTGATATACCCCTCTTGCATGCTGACGATCTCGCGGGCAAGGTACAGTCCTATGCCGATGCCTTCAACGTCGTGCACTTCTTCTTCCCGATAAAAGCGTTTGAAGATCATTCCTTGCCGGTTCTCCGCAATTCCTTTTCCGCTGTCCGTGATGTCAATTTTTACATAGCACTCCCGGCTTTGAACGGAAACTTGAATATCGCCGCCTGCTGAGGTGTATTTTACCGCATTGTCCAGAATATTGAACAGGGCTTCACTCGTCCATTTCCTGTCATGGGCCAGCACTATATCTTCTGGACAATCTACACTGACATGAATATTTTTCCTTTCAGCGTTCAGCAGGATACCACCCAGCGCCGCCGCCAGAGTATCATAAAGCGGCTGTATCTTTCTGTCCAGGGAAATGACGCCGGTTTCCAGCCGGGAGGTCTTTATCATGGCTTGCATGAGAAAATCCAGTTTTTCAAGCTGATCCATGGAAGCCTGTAAAAATTCCCTCTGCTTTTCCTCTGGCATAGGCTGTTCCAGCAAAGTGCCATTTACCATTTTTAGATTGCTGATCGGCGTTTTTACCTGATGAGATATGTCTGAGATCAACTCCTGCAAATCGGCCCGCTCTTTCGCTATGCTCTCCCGGTTCTCCCGCAGGACTTCATACATGTACGTCAGCCGGTGATTGATTTTGTAAAATAGATTTTCTTCCTCATAGGTCTGCTGCGGTGCAGTTCCATCCAGCATATCATCTATCGTACGGCACAGGTTGTCTGAGAATAAAACCAGCTTGCGGCGGAGAAAGGCAACAAAAGCGGCAATACAGCCAAACACCAGCGCGGCGAATAGCAGCCCCAGCCACACAACGGTCAGATTTCCGGCAAAGAAGAACGCCGCGGAGATGGCCGCGGCAGAGATCACTCCTAAAAACGCAGTGCACAGCGCACAAGCGCGGTTGATAGAAAGTTTACCAGTACTCACTTTTTCAACCCTCCAATCCACATATAACCCATGCCATATACGGTCTTGATATATTGCAGGCCGTCTACTTCAATTTTTCCCCGGATACGGCTGATTGCTACGGTCAACGCGTGTTCATCCACAAAATTTTCGTCTGCGTCCCACAGCTTTTCAAGAAGTGCCTGCCGAGTCAGGACAATTTGCTGATTTCTTACCAGTTCCTTCAGCAAACGATACTCCATCGGCGTGAAGATAACCGACTCCCCTGCGAGGGTTGCAGTCAACTCCGAAAAATTAATGGACAGCGTACCGTCCGTATAGCAATCGCCGCCTGTCTGCTTCTGGATGCGGGCCAGCAGCGCCGAAACCTTTTTGCGGAATACGCTGATGGGAAATGGTTTTGTTACATAGTCATCCGCCCCCAGTTCAAAACCTTTCAGCATATCGCTCTCCATATCGTTCGCGGTCAAGAAAATCACGGCCGTATCTGGACGGCGCTCTTTGATTTCCTTGCAGAAGTCAAACCCGCTTCCATCAGGCAAATTAACATCAAGTACTATCAGATCATAGTCCTGCGCTTCACAGAATTTGGCTGCTGCTGATTTTGTCATGGCAGCGTCCACGATATAACCCGCTGTCGAGAGATTGTAACAAAGGGTATTATTTAAAAGACGATCATCCTCAACGACTAAAAGTCTCATATGCTCACTTCCTTTTTCTTATAGGATACCATGAAAAGATTCCATATATATATTAAATAATATAATAAGCATATTTATAGCCCGGCCTCTTCTCATATCTTCAAATCCAGATTTGCGCCAACCTGCGGCTGATCTTTCACAGTGGTTTTGCCTGCATCTTCTTCCTGAACAGCTTCGATAATCGTTGATAATAAAATTATTTGAAATCCATTTCGTTTCCGTACTGTGCCTATAATAGTTTAAGCAGTTCCATATACCAGTTATCCATGATGCTTTCATAGGGAATCCGCACTACTTCATCCTCTGAATTTTTTTCGTAAGTACAGCCTTCTGCTATGCCAGTTAAACCCGGAAGTTTATAAAACCCGCCGAAAACAATCCAAACCTCTCCTTCTGCATTGTTTTCTTCTAAAAAATCCTCAAAGGCTTGCCTTTCAACGTAAACGTATCTATCATCATATGAAATCATCCGGCTTAATGCCTCGGTATCATAAGAAATAATTTTAGATTCACCGTCATAATTCCCGACCATAATATCCCGGCTTTCATTGCACCGTGCATAGGAGTGTGTATGTACTGCCAGTAACATGGACACAATCATCAAAAAGATTACGGCTGCCATACCTGCGCACATCCTTTTTTTGTATGGACGGAAACCGGCAATTTCACCCATACGTCTTTTCATATCTGCAAATTCCCTTTCCCCCACATAGGTAACGGCAGGCGGTGCAGCCTCCGATTCGGAGCTCAGCAGTTTCAGGGTTTTCAGCAGTACCATACCATATTCCTGCGCCGTCCTCCCGCTGCTTTGTATGCACACCCTGTCACAAATATCCTCCATATCCGCCCGAAACTGTTTCTGGAAGATTGTCAGTAACGGGTTCACCCACAAAAGGCACCGCAGAACATCCCATGCAAAACCACACCATAAATGCCCCAACCGGATATGTGTCTGCTCATGCTGTACAATAGCTTTCAGATCCTCCCCGCTGTAACTGTCCACCATCACTTTGGGCAGGACGATCTTCGGCTTTAGCAGCCCGATGGTAAATGGCGTGATACTCATGTCCGTAACATAGATACGGACATTTTCAAACATAACTTTTTCCATTCCGGCAACCAGCCTGCGAAGACGCAGCCGTTTCCCAAATATACAGATGGCGGCTATCAGAATGCCCGTCATATAAATACGGTCAACCCACAGCCATGAAGTCGTTACCACCGTAATCCTCCATGTTGCTTTTAGTACAGTTTCATTTTCATAAAACAGCTTCAGCCTTCCAAGAAACGGGATGATCAGGAACAATGCCCACGGCATCCCCCTAAAAAAAATCCGTTCCGAAAAAAGTGTCCTTCTGAGCAGCATCACAAGCCCGATCAGCACGAAGGAAAATGCCGCACACCGTACAAGCTGGATAGTGTAATAAGCAGCACAAAAATTTATAAGGCTGACTAATTGTCTCCAATCAGGCATAGCCATCACCCCTCGTATCTGAAGATTCCGCATTCTGCCCCTTGCTTTTTTCCAGAATCTCCTCCAGCTCTTTTATCTGTTCATCCGTCAGTGCGAAGCTCTGCAAAAGCGCCGCCATCGCATTTGTCCCATTGCCGGAAAAATAGCTGTCCACAAACTTCCTGCTTTTCTCCTTCACGCATTCCTCCCTTAACCTCTGCACATAATAGTGGTAAACCCTCGAGTCATGCTCATCCACCGTATAGCCGAGGATACCCTTCTGGTTCAGGCGGTTCATCAGCACCCGCACCATCCTCATCGACATACCCACATTCCCCTGCATCCTCTTGTAGACCTCAGAGGATGTCAAAGGCTCCCCCCACGCCCACAGGACTTCCATAATCTGCCATTCGCTCGGTGTAATCTCTTCCTTTGCCATATC
>BLLT01000146.1 GCA_011958945.1 Lachnospiraceae bacterium
TGCAAAGTCCTGGGCTGAACTGTTACACTGCCTTTCCCCTTCACCTCCTCCTGCACCCCGTCTGCGCCGGGCCGTCGTTCAGATGCCCTGTCCGTTTCCACCCTGTGGTCCTCCACCCGCAGCACCTTTGTCTGCCCACAGACCTCTACCTCCTCCGCTATCCGCGCCAGAAATTTAAGCGGATGGAATCTCGCCTGCTCTTCAAACCTCATCACCCCAGCCACCGGACCGGTATCTGTGCCGGTGTGACAGAGCCTATTCTGAACCGGAAGAGAAGATGCAGCCTGCTGCCCTGTCTGACAGAACGATCTAGGTAGCTGACAAAGGGCTGAACTGTGCGGAATATATCTTCCATGCACTGAACAATGGCGACAGATACATTCTCTCAAAATCTGTAAAGATGCTTCCCGAAATTGAGAAAACATGTGTTCTCCTTCCCAATGATTATAAAGATGTTAAAAATGCCAATGGGGATATTATATACCGTATAAAGGAATGTGTGGATGACCTCGAATATAAATTCAATGATTCCGGGACAGGAAAAGAGATAAAATTTAAAATAACAGAAAAGCGGATCGTTACTTACAATCCCAAGCTGGCAAAAAAACAGAAATATGAGATTAAAAAAGAAGTGGAACAAGCCAGACTTCTAAAGGCATCCCAGGCCAAGAAGTCAGAGTATGGTGATTCTGCAAAGTATGTGGTCTTCACTACCGCAGATAAAAAAGGGAATGAGACAAGCGGTAAAATAAAAGTCACTATGAACGAAGAACTTATCCGAAAATCTCCTGCACATGCCGGATATAACATGCTGGTGACTTCTGAGATTTCCATGGGCGGCAGGGATGTTTATAATGCCTACCACAACCTCTGGAGAATAGGAGAATCATTCCGTATCAGTTTTAATCTTTGGCTTAGCACCATATTTTAATGTTTAACTCTGAAAGTCAGGTTTCATATTTTACCACTTTATGGGGAAATTTAAAAGGAAATAAATCTTATAGCAGTATTAAAAAAGAATAAATCGGGGAGGGTTGCATTCTTTTGGGGATTTGGTAGAATATAAGGGGTGTTTGGGGGATTGCACAAATATATAATATGGAAGAGCTTCCCAAAGCCTCTGTAAGGCTAAAATAAAACATAAAAACGAAGAAAGATGGAGGTAACTCATGGAAATTGAAAGGAAGTATACGATAAAGGAATTGCCTGTTAATCTGGATTCTTATGAGTCCCATCATATTGAACAGGCCTATTTGAATACTGATCCAGTTATACGTATTCGGAAGGAGGATGACGAATATTATCTGACTTATAAAGGAAAGGGGCTGCTTGCAAGGGAAGAGTATAACCTCCCCCTCAATGCAGCCTCCTATTACCATCTTCGCAAAAAGGCGGACGGCAATATCATCTCCAAAACCAGATATCTGATTCCCCTGGAAAAGCCGGAGTTTTCCGTCACGCTCTCTGCGGAAGAACTAAACGTCCCTTTAAAAGTAGAACTGGATATTTTTGACGAACCTTTTCGTCCGCTCATCATTGCAGAAGTGGAATTCCCTACTGAAAATGCAGCAAACGCCTTCCTCCCTCCCTCATGGCTGGAAAAAGACGTTACCTTCGATTACCATTACCACAACTCCTATTTGAGCCAGCCACGAAAATGATAAAACCCCCAAGAAACCCTTTAAAAAACGCCGGCACTTGGTGAGGCAGTTCACGAACCTAGTACTTTCCGATTTACTGAGTTTACTGGAACGTTTGGCATGTTGGCTTCGAGCAAAATTTATTACCAGAGCATCTCTCAGCCTTACATCTCACACTTCCCCCAACCGCCCATACAACTTAGTCATTTCCCGTATCCTTTTTGCCAGCCCTTCATCCAGCTGCCCTTTTTTCAGTCTCCATTTCCAGTTATCCCCCAATGTGGACGGGATATTTATCCTTGCTTCCGCCCCCAGGCCCAGGTAATCCTGCATAGGGATAACCGCCGTATCCGCCACGCTGGATAAAGCCGCCCGTATAAACTCCCAATGGATTTCTTTCGTAGACCTTATGTTCAGATAACGCTTCGCAAAAGCTCTATCCCTTCTGTTTAATGTACCATACCATCCTACCGTTGTGTCATTGTCATGGGTTCCTGTATACACCACCGCATTGCTATTGTATTTATGGGTCAGATAATCGCTGTCCTCGCTGTCATCAAAGGCAAACTGCAGCACTTTCATCCCCGGATAGCCTGTCTTTTTTACCAGTTTTAAGACGCTGGGGGTCAGATATCCCAGATCCTCCGCAATCACCGGTTTCTTTCCCACTTTTTCTTTCATTGTTTTAAAAATATCATAGCCCGGCCCTTTTTCCCAATGGCCAAACTCCGCCGTGTCATCTCCATAAGGGATAAAATAATACTCGTCAAATCCCCGGAAATGATCAATCCGCACCACATCATACAAACGGTAACAATAGGCAATCCGGCGCATCCACCATTCGTATCCGGTTTCCTTATGGTATTCCCAACGATACAGCGGATTCCCCCATAGCTGCCCTGTGGCCGAAAATGCATCCGGAGGGCATCCGGCTACGCCTATAGGCCTGCATTCTTCATCCAGCTGGAACAGTTCCGGCGCCGCCCACGTGTCCGCACTGTCCAGGGCCACATAAATGGGAATGTCCCCGATAATCTGTATTCCTTTCTTATTGGCATATGCCTTTAATGCCAGCCACTGCTTTGCAAAAAGGTACTGCTGGAACTGGTAAAATTCTATTTCCTCTTTATATTTTTCTTTGTAAGCCTCCACTGCCTCCGGCTTCCGTACACGGATATCCTCTTCCCATTCCGTCCAGCTCCTCGCACCGAAAGAATTCTTCACCGCCATATACAGCCCATAATCTTCCAGCCAGAACCGATTTTCCTCCTGAAAACGGTGAAAATCCTCCTCTTTTCCGATACCGCTCCGCTCATAGGCCTTCCTTAAAATCCGAAATCGCGACAGATAAATTTTCTCATAATCCACATACCCGTTATCTCCGCCAAAATCGCACTCCTCGCACTCTTCCTTCGTCAGCCAGCCCTTCTCTGCCAAATCCTCCAAGGCAATGTAATAAGGATTTCCTGCAAAAGTGGAAAATGACTGGTAGGGAGAATCCCCATACCCGGTAGGCCCCAATGGAAGGATCTGCCAAAAACCCTGCCCTGCTCTCTCCAGAAAATCCACGAACTCATATGCCTCTTTTGAAAACGTACCGATTCCATATTTTGAAGGCAAACTGGAAACCGGTAATAAAATGCCGCTTTTCCTCATATTAATTTACATTCCTTTCCTCAGTCTGCGATATTTGTAACTGTAAGGCATAAATATAGTATACACATACCTTCGGGATTAGGCAAATGAATTTTCTGTGTGTTCAAGATAATTCGTAACAGTTCAGCCTGCCATTTTGTGCAATTCATCCAAAATCCCATCTTCATTCTTATGAAAAATATAGAAAATATAATTTTCCCTTGCATTTTGGCTCCTATGGAAATATAATGAAACCGTAGCTTGAAAACGTTACCGGTAACATTCCCGGTAACGTTTCTGAAAACAAATAATTTAAGGAGGATATTTTATGAAAAGAAAATTATTATCCGTAATCCTGTCATCTGCTATGATCGCAGCTTTACTCACAGGCTGTGGCGGTGGAAGCAGCACACCGGATACTGCCGCCGATGCAGGCAGCGAGACTACCGAAGGTGCAACTGAAGAAAACACGGAAAGCACAGAAGAAGCTGCCGATACGACCGAAGAATCGACAGAGGAAGCTGCCGTTCCTGCCGGAGACGGCTCCGTTTACCTGCTGAACTTCAAACCGGAATCTGACCAGCAGTGGAAAGATTTAGCTGCTATTTACACCGAGCAGACTGGGGTAGAGGTAAATGTGCTGACCGCTGCAGAGGGAACCTACAGCACCACGATGCAGGCCGAGATGGCAAAGGACGAAGCTCCTACTATTTTCAACATCGGTAACGTAACCGCAGCACAGACATGGAACGATTATACATATGATCTTTCCGGCACTGCATTATACGACCATCTGTCCGATAAGTCCTTAGTGATTAACTATGACGGAAAAGTAGCCGCTGTTGCAAACTGCTACGAATGCTATGGTATCATTTATAACAAGACAATCCTTAACGATTATTGCTCCTTGGAAGGCGCTGTCATTTCTTCCGTAGATGACATCAAAGATTTTGCTACATTAAAAGCAGTTGCCGAAGACATCAACAGCCGCGTAGACGAAATCAACGATGCACTGGGAACCAACCTGACAGGTGCTTTCTCCTCCGCAGGCTTAGACAGCGGTTCTTCCTGGAGGTTCTCCGGACACCTTGCAGGCGTTGCCCTCTACTATGAATTCCTGGATGCAGGCTGTGACTTAGTTGCCGGCCAGGGTACCATCGAAGGCAAATATCTGGATAACTTCAAAAACGTATGGGATATGTATGTAGGCACCTCTTCCGCAGACCCTAAGACTCTGGAAGGCGGCACATACAATGCAGAAATGGAATTCGGTATGGGCGAAGCAGTATTCTTCCAGAACGGTAACTGGGAATATGCACCGCTCGTTAACCCGGACAACGGCTATGAAGTAACCGATGAAGATTTGGGTATGATGCCCATTTATTTCGGCGTAGACGATGCAAACCAGGGTCTGTGCGTAGGTACGGAAAACTACTGGGCTGTTAATGCAAAAGCTTCCGAAGAAGATATCGCTGCTACTTTGGCATTCCTGGAATGGGTTATCACCTCCGATGAAGGGCGCGATGCGATTACAAACGGAATGGGCCTTTCCGCTCCGTTCGATACCTTTACCGGTGAATTTGAATCCGAAAACGCATTTGTAAGAGATAACAACACTTACATGGCAGACGGCAAGACGGCTGTTGCATGGAGCTTCAACGCTACTCCTAACGTAGATGACTGGAGGGCCGACGTAGTTTCCGCACTTACCGCTTACACCAATGGCTCCGGACAATGGGATGCTGTAAAGACAGCTTTCGTTGACGGCTGGGCTACACAGTGGCAGTTAGCTGAAGAAGCTAAATAAGAAATTTAAAAAAGAATCTATCTGGGAGCGGGTAATCATTTGCTCGCTCCTTTTTTAGAAGAAAGTGAGGGATTTATGGAAAAAGCAATTAAAAGATATTTTCCAATATTCGTACTTCCGACTATGATTGCATTTATTATCGGTTTTATTGCCCCTTTCGCATACGGTATCTTTTTATCCTTCTGTAAATTTACTACTGTAGTTGACTGGGAGTGGGTCGGGTTTAGCAACTATACGAGAATCTTTTTTGTAAATGGGAAATTGGATACCACATTTTTACATTCCCTGTGGTATACTACATTATTCACCGCAGTATCCGTACTTATTATCAATGTAGTATCTTTTTCCATTGCCATGGCATTGACAAAGGGCATCAAAGGCACCAATGTATTCCGTACCGTCTTTTTCATGCCTAACCTGATCGGCGGTATTGTACTGAGCTATATCTGGCTGATGCTATTCAACAGTGTGCTTGCCCATTTTTCCAAAACCATTGTTTCCACCCAGTGGTACGCTTTCTGGGGATTGATTATTGTAGTATGCTGGCAGCAAATCGGTTATATGATGATTATCTATGTGGCAGGCATTCAGAATATCCCGGGGGATTTAATCGAGGCGGCTAAAATAGACGGAGCCAACAACCTGCAGCTGCTTAAAAATGTCACACTTCCCATGCTGATGCCTACCATTACTGTCTGCACATTTTTGACCCTTACCAACGGCTTTAAGCTGTTCGACCAGAACTTAGCCTTAACCGGCGGTAACCCGGGCAAAATGTCACAGCTGTTAGCCCTGAATATCTATGATACCATGTACGGAACTACCGGATGGCAAGGTGTAGGCCAGGCGAAAGCCGTTATCTTCTTTATCCTGGTAGCACTGATTTCCCTGGCACAGAATAAAATATCCACAAGCAAGGAGGTACAAGGCTAATGGCAAAAAATAATGAATCCGTAAGTACTGTAAGACGTGCAAAACACGGCGGCCTGCTCACATTTTTCTTTGCCATTGTGAGTATCATTTGGATTGCACCCCTCTTTTTAGTACTGATGAACTCCTTTAAAAAGAAAGCCTTTATTTTCCGGAATCCTTTTTCCATCAGCGCAAACTCATTGTCTGACGGCTGGGATTCTTATGTAAAAGGTATCGAACGGGCGATGCACGGATGGAAGAACTATGCGACTGCAGTAAAACTGACAGATTTCTTCCATGCCTTTGGGTACTCCCTGTTCATTACTGTAGCTTCTGTAATCATAATTATTATCTGCACCTCCATGTGCGCATGGTACATTACAAGGGTTCACAATTTGGCCACAAAGACAATTTATGTACTTTGCCTTTTTTCCATGATTGTGCCTTTCCAGATGGTAATGTTTACGTTATCTAAATTTGCGAATATGCTGAAGCTGAGCAACCCTTTGGGTATTGTTATCGTATACTTGGGGTTTGGTGCCGGGCTGGCCGTATTTATGTTTACCGGGTTTGTCAAGGGGATTTCCATAGAGATTGAAGAAGCGGCCATGATAGACGGCTGTACGCCCATTCAGACCTTTTTCCGCATAGTATTCCCTATTTTAAAGCCGACGACTGTTACCGTCGCTATCCTACAGGCTATGTGGATTTGGAATGACTATCTGCTTCCCAGCCTTGTACTGAATATTAACAAGTATAAAACCCTTCCTATCGCCATCCAGTATTTGAAGCAAAGCCATGGGCAGCTGGACTGGGGCGCTATGATGGCAGTGCTGGTGCTCGCTATCATCCCTATTGTTATTTTCTACATGGTCTGCCAAAAATATATTATTGAAGGTGTCCTCGCCGGTGCTGTAAAAGGTTAATCTGCCCCTTTCATACAACAAATACAGGAACACAAGGAAATCATATATGGTTACAATAAAGGATATTGCAAAAGAATCCGGCTACTCCGTCAGCACAGTTTCCCGTGTACTCAACCACAGGAATGACGTGAGCCCGGATGCAAAGAAAAAGATAGAAGAAATTGTTGAAAAATACCATTTCGTGCCAAACAACAATGCGAAGCATTTAAAACAAACCAATTCGGAGTCCATCGGCGTGCTGGTGAAAGGTATTTCCAATATGCTTTTTGCCAGCATCGTGGAGGAAATTCAGCGGACGGTGGAAAAAACCCGGTATACGGTTATCGTCTCTTATCTGGATGAAGACGATAATGAGGTGGAGCAGGCACTCCTGCTCTGCCGGGAGAGGAAACCTTTAGGCCTGCTGTTCCTGGGGGGCAACCCGGAATATTTCGAGCAAGACTTTTCCCGGGTAGATGTTCCCTGTGTCATGGTATCCACCCAGTCCGAACGGATGCACTTTGACAATTTGTCCAGCGTGTCCACGGATGACGTTGAAGCCGCCCACTGTGCGGTGGACGCCCTGTTTGAAGCCAACCACAGGCAAATCGGCATCCTTGGGGGAAATATCGAAACTTCTTTTACAAGCCATCAGCGCTTTGTAGGATGCGCAGAGAGTTTCCAAAGCCACGGCGTAGCCTTCGATGCCGGCCGCTGTTATGAGAGCGTGCGGTTTTCCTTTGACAGCGCATACCGGGGGATGAAGCGCCTGCTGGCCAGGTTCCCCGAAGTAACGGCAATATTTGCCATGTCAGATGTAATGGCCATCGGGGCTATCCGGGCTCTGATTGATATGGGATACAAAGTTCCGGAAGATATCTCCGTCATCGGGTTCGACGGCACCATGCTGGCGGAATACTCCCATCCCAGGCTCACTACCATCAAGCAGCAGTATAAAGTACTGGCCACCAGAAGCATTGAAATTTTATTCGGGCAGATTGAATTGAACCGGAAGCCGGTTCATGAACTGATTCCCTTTGAACTGATACAAGGGGAGAGCGTGAATGCGGTTGGGGAGTAATTATGAATGCTTGTGCCTGATGGCACATGTTCCTATCATACAAAATATCTTCTATAGAAATCATCGAAAAGGGGCTATCGGTTAATACCGATTTTAGCCCCTTTTTCGTCATTCCTTATTTCAGCTTCCAGATATCCCTGTTGTACTCCTCAATCGTCCTGTCGGATGAGAAGAAGCCGGCTTTTGCAATATTCACAAGCATCATCTTCTTCCATTTCTGCCTGTCTTCATAATCTTTGAATACCCTATCTTTTGTCTCTATATAATCTTCCAGATCCAGCAATGTCATAAACCAGTCTTTATTCAAGATTTCCTTATAAAGCCTTTCCAGATTCTCTTTATGGCCTACTTTAAGCGCTTCCTTGCCCACAATAAAGTCCACTGCCTCTTTAATCACCGGGCTCTTGTCATAATATTTCTTGGATTTATAATCCGCAGCCGCATAATGGGCAATGACCGTCTCCGATTTTTCGCCGAAAATATAAATATTATCATCGCCTACCAGTTCATGGATTTCCACATTTGCCCCATCGGAGGTTCCCAGCGTAACGGCGCCGTTCAGCATAAATTTCATGTTGCCTGTTCCGGAAGCTTCCTTGGAAGCCAAGGAAATCTGCTCGGAAACATCGCAGGCCGGAATCAGCTTTTCCGCATAGCTCACATTATAATTTTCCACCATAAGGATGGTCATATAAGGGCTGACCTCAGGGTCATTGTTAACGATTTCCTGCAGCACGAGAATCAAATGGATAATATCCTGCGCAATAATATAAGCAGGGGCCGCTTTGGCGCCAAAAATGAACGTCAAAGGAGTAGAAGGCTTTTTCCCCCTCTTTATCTCCAAATATTTATGGATAATATAAAGGGCATTCATCTGCTGACGTTTGTACTCATGCAGTCTCTTAATCTGGATATCGAAAATGGAATCCGGATTCAGAGTAACACCCTCCGTCTCCTTTACATAGGCTGCCAGCTCTTTTTTCTTTATTTCCTTAATTTCTGCCAGACTATCCAGCACGCTCTGGTCATCGGCGAACTCTAAGAGTTTTTCCAGTTTATCCGCATCCTTCTTATACCCATCGCCAATTGTCCGGGATAAAAGCCCTGCCAGATCCCGGTTGCAGGACAGAAGCCATCTGCGGAACGTAATGCCGTTTGTCTTATTATTGAATTTTTCCGGATAAATTTTATAAAATGCGTTCAGTTCCGTGTTTTTCAGAATATCCGTATGGATAGCTGCCACACCATTTACCGAAAACCCATAGTGGATATCAATATGGGCCATATGCACCCGGTCATCCTCATCAATAATCTGAACCTTCGGGTCATCGTATTTCTCCCGTACCTTCTTATCCAGTTCTTTAATAATCGGCACCAGCTGGGGAACCACTTTCTCCAAATATTCCAGCGGCCATTTTTCCAGCGCCTCCGCCAAAATTGTATGGTTCGTATAAGCGCATGTCTTGCTGACTACTTCTATCGCTTCGTCTATGGTAAATGCCTTGTCATCTACCAGAATACGGATTAATTCCGGAATCACCATGGTCGGATGTGTGTCATTAATCTGGATAACCGCATGCTCATACATCCTGCGCAAATCGTATTTCTTTTCTTTCATCTCCCGTAAAATAAGCTGTGCTGCGTTGCTTACCATAAAATACTGCTGATAAATACGCAAAAGATTGCCGGCTTCATCGGAATCGTCCGGATAAAGGAATAAAGTCAGGTTTTTCTCAATTTCTTCCTTATCGAAGTCAATCCCCTTTTTCACAATGCTCTCGTCCAGCGATTCAATGTCAAACAGACGCAGCTTATTCACCCCGTTGTCATAGCCTACCACATCAATATCATACAGGCGGGAAACTACTTTTTTCTTCCCGAAATATACATCAAAAGTGATGTCAGTCTTTTTCAGCCAGGAACGGTTTTCAATCCATTCATTCTTTTCCGCAGTCTGAAGTCCGTCTTTAAATACCTGCTTAAACAGCCCATAATGGTAGTTCAGCCCAATCCCTTCCCCAGGCAGGCCAAGTGTTGCTATGGAATCCAGGAAGCATGCTGCAAGCCTTCCCAGCCCTCCGTTCCCCAAAGAGGGTTCCGGCTCTATTTCTTCGATTTTTGTAATGTCTTTCCCCTTCTTTTCCAAAATGGATGCCGCTTTATCATAAATCCCCAGGTTAATTAAATTATTGGAAAGCAGCTTTCCGATTAAAAATTCGGCGGAAATATAATATACTTTCTTTTCCCCGTCAATCCTTTCGGAAACCTCCATCAGCCTTTTGGTAAACTCCAGAAGGCAATCATACATTTGCTTATCTTCCAGTTCTTCCAAACCTTTTCCGAACATTTCAGCTGCCAGTTCTTCCAGCTGATGCTCCATGTTTAAAATCAATACATCTGTCTGCATATTCTTTTGATCTGACATTGTTATCCCCATTTCTGCACGGCTGTTTATTCATAACAGAGTTTGTGGATGCCGTGCTGACACAAACTCTGGTTCTTGCCTCAACATTCTATGGTATAGTTTTCCTATCTAATAAGTTATCACGGGAAAACGTTTTCATCAACCGTCAAATTCCACAGTTTTTTCAAAAAAATTTGTGTAATTCTTCCAATTTTACCTAACTTATAAACATCTGATGAAAAAGAATTGGCCCAGCGGCCAATTCC
>BLLT01000147.1 GCA_011958945.1 Lachnospiraceae bacterium
TGGCTCGTTGCTCGCGGGAATAAAAATAAAGGCACTTCAAAGAATAATCTCCTTGAAAAGCCTTTACCTTCAACCATTTCAAAGCTGCTAACCAGAATCGAACTGGTGACCTCAACACTACCAATGTTGCGCACTACCGACTGTGCTATAGCAGCTTACCGTCACTAAAACGGTTCACCGGATGCATTCACTGCATCACCGAAATGTATTGTAACACACTTAAATTTGCTTTGTCAATGTATAAATTTAAATTCTACTAATTTCAGCTTCATCCTTTGATGCCAGAAAAAGTAATCCCCTCTATAAACCGCTTCTGCACCACAAAATAAACCACCACAACAGGTATCGCCGTCAAAAGCGAAGCCGCCATCAGCAAAGCCCACTCCGTTTTATACTGTGTGGTAAACATTTGAAGGCCGATAGTAATGGTATATTTCTTTTCGTTGCTCAAATACAGCAGCGGGCCGATGAAATCATTCCAGGAGTTCATAAACCGGAACAAAGCCACCGTAAGTATGCCTGGCACTACCAAAGGTAAAACTACCCTTCCATACACCTGTATTTCCGATGCCCCGTCAATGCGGGCAGCATCCTCCAAATCCCTGGGCAGATTCATAAAAAACTGCCGTAACAGGAAAATCATAAACGGACGCCCTCCGAAAAAGGAGGCTACATACAAAGGTACATAAGTTCCTACCAGCCCCATTTTACTATACATAATAAACTGGGGTATCATCGTTACCTCGTGGGGAATCATCATTACCGAAATCGTCAGGAAAAACAGCAGATTCCTCCCCCTCCATTCCAGACGGGATAAGCCGTAAGCCACCAGAGGGCATGCCAGGACAGTGCCCAATACGTCCAGCGATGCCACAAAACAGGTATTCTTCATATAGCTGAAAAAGGGAATGACTGTAACTGCCGAGGCAAAATTCTCCCACATAACCGGGTCAGGTATCCATACCGGCGGATTTACAAATATTTGCTGATCCGATTTAAGTGCCGTGGAAAACATCCAAAAGAATGGAATGAGGAAAAATAATCCCACCAGAATCAAAACCATATGGGTTGCCACATGCCCTATCGTTCTTGCTTTTTTCATGCTGTGCATATCTTTTCCCTCCTTACTATTGCTGATAATGGACCCATTTTTTCGATGTTCCAAAAATAACCAGTGTCAGAATTAAAATAATGACAAACAAAATCCATGCCATGGCCGAAGCATAGCCCATTTTCATATAGCCGAACGCATTATTGTACAAATGCATCACGTAGAAAGTAAGGGAATGGGTGGGCGAGCCCTCGCCGTTGGTCAGCGCATAGGGCAATGTAAATATTTGCAGGGAGTTGATAATCCCCATTACCAGGTTGTAGAAAATTACCGGCGTAAGCAGCGGCAGCGTGATATGCTTTACTTTCTGCCATGTGTTGGCCCCGTCAATACCGGCCGCTTCATAATATTCAGGTGAGATATCCTGTAAACCCCCAAGATTGATAATAATCGCCTGCCCGATTCCCCATGCAGCAATCATTACCAGCGAAATCTTAGACCAGTCCTCGCTGGCCAGCCATGGAATCGGCCCCAAACCAATCTTCGAAAGCAGACTGTTAAACAGCCCATAATTCGAATTCAAAAGCCAGCGCCATACAGTAGCCGTTGCCACTACAGGCACTAATGTAGGGATAAAAAATATCGTACGGTAAAGCCCGATTCCTTTGATTTTCACATTCAAAAGCAGTGCGATAGCCAGGCCCAGGATAATATTCACCGGTACACTC
This sequence comes from Lachnospiraceae bacterium, assembly GCA_011958945.1. GTDB lineage: Bacteria > Bacillota > Clostridia > Lachnospirales > Lachnospiraceae > Kineothrix. Next base: position 1,780 of record BLLT01000147.1, read on the forward strand.
ATAGCCGTAAAAACCAAAGTATTGCCAATACTTTTCCAAAACAAATCATCATGCATTAATGTACGGTAATTTTCCAAACCTACGAATTCCCCCGCATTCAGCACGCTATAAGAGGTAAAACTGTAGTAGACCGAAGCAATCAGAGGATATGCGTAAAAAATCAGCAGGCCCAAAATCCAGGGCAATGTAAAAAGAACACCCATCCTTGCTTTTTTCGCTTCTATACTACCCCTATATTTCTTTTTCCCTTCAACCTGCCTCTTTACTTTCTTTTCACCGCTCATATCCTTTCCTCCAAGTCCGTTAACCTCAAATTCCATACGGTGTGCCGGCCCGATCCACAAAGCTGGCCATATCGCTGTGCCATCGCTTTGTAAACGCGCAGCCGGCATACATATCAACTAATATTTACTTAAAAACAATATGGTAATATACTATATATTAATTAAATTTCTGCAGTTCTGCATTCATCTTATCGTTAAGGTCCGTCAGCAGCTTCTCCGGCGTGTCCGCTTTATGAAGCGCAGAATCCAAAGCCGTATTTAAGCCATCCCATAATTCCTGCCCAACCGGTACGGGCGGACGGATTTTGCCGTGTTCCAGTTCCTGTAAAAAGACAGCCATCATTTCATCATCTGCAAAAACAGCTTCGTTTACGCTCTTTAGCGGCGAAAAACTGGAACTCATTTCGCTCATCTGCTTCTGTGCATCTTCACTGATAAGATATTTTAAGAAATCGATGGATGCTTCCGGATTTTTGGCGCCCTTGGGAATCGTCCATCCCCATCCGCCAATCATATTTGCACTCTTCCCCGCCTCTTTGGAAGGAATCGGAGTTACCCCATAATTCAAATCAGGGTTATAAACAGCCATATTCGCAATGTCGAAGTTACCGCGAACTGCCATAGCTAACTGTCCGGTTACAAAAGGATCTTCCGCTCCGGTGCCCAGACCGCTTGCAAAATTCACAAAATCAATACCGCCCATCTGGTCCGCGAAATCCACTTCCCATTGCAGTGCCTCTATATTCTTCGGGTCGGCAACTGTCAGCACATTATTTTCTGCGTCATAGAATTCGCCGCCAAAGTTCCATCCCCAGCAATAAACCGGTTTTCCTGCAAACTGCCAGGGCACAAACCCAGCCTGTTTATAGTTAGCCCCGTCACGGATGGTGAGTTTTTCTGCTGCTGCGGTCAGTTCTTCTATTGTAGTGGGCGGTGCTTCCGGATCCAGCCCTGCCGCTTCAAACATATCTTTATTATAGAACAGTACACGGGCATCTCCGTTATAAGGAATGGAATAGGTGGTTCCTTTGTATTGAGAACCCTGTAATGCCCAATCATAGACATCATCCAAAGTAAGCCCTACGCCTTCCATCAGCTCATCCAACGGCATAAGCGCACTCTGTGCGGCCCAGCCTGCCACCTGGAAATTATCCAGCAGCGCAACATCCGGCGGATTTCCTGCTGCAATGGCCGCCATCAGCTTATCCATCGTCTGGGTGTTTCCGCTGGCCTGGCTTGCAACGAAGCCTAATGTTACATGGATATTCTTATCATTGATTTCATTATAGCGGTTGGCAGCCGCTTCCATAGCGTCCAGCCCCGGGCCTGCCCCCCATGTATGCCATATGGTAAGTTCAATAGCATCCCCAGCAGGTGCTTCTGCTGTCTCTGTTTCCGGCGTTTCTGCCGATGCGCCCCCCGATGCCTCTGACTCCGCCACAGGCTTGGCCGTATCCGCTGTATTCCCTGATGCGCCGCTCTGTCCGCATCCCAACATCGTACCCGCCATCATAGCAGCCGCTATAGCAAATGCAAAAATACGTTTGTACATCTTCATAATTCATCCTCCATTCATTTAATTTTATTTTATGCGGCCTTACACATGCTAAATTTGTGTACGCCGCCTAAATCCGAACTCTTCTGCCGGCCAAAGGCATCCGGCTGCATATCTTTTGTCCTGCTAACTCTTCTGTGAACGATAATTACAGCGCAAACCCAATTACATGAAAAACTGAGAAACATGGTCGCGGGTTTTCAAAATCCCCCGTTTCACTTTTTCTTCCGTACCGTCCCAGACCGGGTCTTCATGTTCAATACAAATGGCTTTGTCATAGCCGATCTGATACAGCGCATCCACAATCCGGTTCCAGTCCAGATCCCCCAAGCCAGGCAGTCTGTGGCACCACCATTTTGCATTCTGCTGCGTGCCATAAAGAGACAGTTTTTCGTAATCCACATGCGTATCCTTGGCATGCATATGGAATATTTTATCTTTAAATTTGAAGATATTCCCATAGGGATCTATCATCTGCCAAACCAAATGGGAGGGGTCATAACAAAGACCGATTCTATCGCTGTCCAACCTGTCAAACAGCATCTGCCACATATCCGGGCTAGTAGCGATATTCCCCATCATAGGACAGTTTTCCCAACAGAGACGGACATTATTTTTCTCCGCTTCCTCCAGAAATTCCTTCGCCAGTTCCACACAGGCATCCGCGCTTTTTTCCGGCACAAAACAGGTTCCTGCAAAAGCATCCTTTGTCACCCCGGTAGAACACACGATTTTTTCAATGCCTACCGTACCCGCAAAGCGAATACGCTCTTTCAACGCTTCCTGATGCTGCCTCGCTTCCTCTTCATCCTCGCTCAGGAAATTGCGGCAGTATATCATCGTTTTAATCTCCACTTTCCCTTCGCCCAGAACATCTTCAAACACCTGACGGTCCATTGCAATTGCAGGGCCCACATCCAGTTCATGGATATCATTTGCCGCAGCCCATCCTGCAATCGCTTTCAAATCCGTCACCCCAACGCCGGTCAGACTATTGGTCAAAAGGCTCATTCTCATTTGATTCCCTCCTATTTTTTCCTATTCTTAAAATTGTTTTCTAAGTTTATTCAAGCTGTTTTTAAAGTTCTATCGTACGCCCCGTTTCGCAAGACTCCAAAACCTTATCCAGAATCTGCTGAATATACAGCGCCCGCTCAAAATTCCGCTCCGGCTGATGCCCTGTCTTAATACACTGTATAAACTCTGCAATCTCCGCATTAAACCATGGTGCCACCACCAATTCCTCCGGCACTTTTACCACTTCCGCACTGCCGTTATAGCCGCCGTCCTTTTCTTTGAAAAATACTTCCACCTCATCCGGCTTATCATCCCGAAACAGCATCATACCGCCTTCCCCATACACTTCGATGGTATGCCTGAGCACCCCCAGGCGGCTGGCCACAAACGATGCCAAGGTTCCGCTTTCGAACTTCACGTTAAAAGCGGCATTATCATCATTGGTTACGGCCCCCTTTCCTTCTCCGAAAATTTTATCCCGCTCCGGAATCGTAGTGCTTACCAACCCTTGCACCTCTTTTATCTCCCCGCTGGCATTATGCAAAGTCCAGTCGCACAAATCCAGCATATGGCAGCCAAAATCAGCTAACGCCCCGGTACCGGAAAGGTCTTTTTGCATACGCCATTCCAGCTTTACTTTCGGGTTGGCGATGCGGCAGCCCCCAAGCGTCTCTCTCCAGGTAAAAATATGCCCCAGCCTGCCTTCGTCGATCTGCTGCTTCATCCAGCGCACCGCCGGAATCCCGCGATAGCTAAAACCTATCATCTTCACCCGGTCCGTGCATTTCCCATAACTTACCGCTTCCATACAGGCATCGCTGCTGATGCTCAAAGGCTTCTCACATAAAACATGCTTTCCCTTCTCCAACGCACGAATCACTAATGGTACATGGGCATAATTCGGGGTAACGATGCTCACTGCCTCCACACTGTCCAACAATTCATCAAAGGTCTCACAGATTTTCACATCCAGCCCCTTTTCCCCCGCCCACTCTCTGCTCCGTCCGGGAACAATGTCATACAGCGCTGTCAGTTCACAATCTTCCTTGCAATACTGATAACCTTTCACATGGGCATCTGCCATCCCCACCGTATAGCCCGTTCCCACAATACCCACTTTGATTTTTTCCATGGATGAATCCCTCCCTTTTCTCCTAAATTTTCCATTCCAGCCAACTCTGAAACAATATCTTTATTTTGATTGTTCTCCGTCCTTGCCAGGCTAATGCAACATTCCTATTTAATTCCTGCAGCCGCAGGAAGCACAACATCTATTTGCTCATCCTGCTTCAAGAGACGGAACATTTCTGTTTTATAATTCTCCACCCCCGGCTGGTCAAAGGGGTCTACCCCCAGCAGCACCGAGGAATAAAAGCAGACGATAAAGTAAAAATACAGCAGTTCCCCTATATTCTGTGCATCCATTTTTTCCAGTTCCACAATCATACAGGGCACTCCGCCTTCGCTATGGGCCTTCACCGTAGCTTGATAAGCACATTCATTGATTTCATGAAAGGACATCCCCTCCAAATAACCAAACCCATCCTCTATCTGTACCTCGTCATCCACTTTCTTATCACAGGGAGGCGTATTAATATGTATAAACGTCTCAATCATCTGCCGTTTCCCCTGCTGCAGATACTGCCCCACCGAATGCAAATCTTCTGTAAAAGAACACACTACCGGAAAAAGCGCCGTATGATTTTTCCCTTGGCTTTCCGCAAAAAGCTGACGCCACCACCTGCCAAACGCCTCTAACTGGGGTTCAAAAAAGGCAAGCACCTCAATTCCATATCCCTTATCCATCAATGCATTCCTTGTCACCGCATAGCATTTTGCATTTTCCCGAAATTCCCCGCCGGACAGATAAGCCTGCTCCCCCTTCCTGGCGCCCTTTAAAAATTTTCGGATATCAATCCCCGCCACAGCGATAGGAAGCAGCCCAACCGGTGTAAAAACCGAATACCGGCCCCCTACATTATCGGGAAAGGGCAGATACCTGTAACCGTTCTCCAAACTAATCCGATGCAGCAGCCCATCATTTACCGTAGGCGTGGTAATAATGCGCCGCGCCGCTTCCTCTTTGGAATAACGGCTTTCCATATAGTGCCGGAACATCCGGAATACCAGCCCCGGCTCCAATGTTTTAAAATTCTTGGCAATCACGTTTAAATATACCGACCGGCTGCCAATATGCTTTATCATTGCCTCGTAATAGGATGCGGAAAGGTTTAAAGCCGCATACAAAATTTCCGGCCCTTCCGGCCTGACATCCTGTGGGGAAAGGGCTTCGATTACGGCCCGTGCCCCCTGATTGGAGCCCCCAAGGCCAATAACTACAAACACCTCCGCCCGCTCTCTGACCTCTGCGGCAATATCCTCAATCCGGCCGCACATTTCCTCATCCGCCCAATCTCCCGGATGCAGCCATCCCAGCATATCGCTGGCATATGCGTTCTCATCCAGAACCCTAAGTTCCTCCTGATGTTCCTCCACATACGCCTCATATTCCTGCTCTGTAAGATATTGTTCCACATAGCTTCTGTCCAGTTTCATGTTTAACCCCTGTCTTATTTTCCTCATTCTTCTTTTCCACTGAATCATTTGCCCATTCCATTCGACTGAATCTTTCTTTTTCTAATTTATTTTTTAAATTAATTAATTTATATTCACATTCTATCCTTTAAAAACCAATATGTCAATATAATTTATACATTTTGGCATTATATATGAATTATCATATTCATTTTTGTATATTTAGCACAAATTATCTCTTTTAAATTATTTTTTTCTTTTTACATAAAACATCAAAAAAAGAGTTGGCTCTTTGACCAACTCCCAGTAACTTACAACGCTATAAATGATAGATTTTTGCCTAGCCGCAAAACCGTACTGCACGGTTCTCCTTTGCCGAAGTATACAGGCCAAGCACCAGTTCCAACGTTTTCGCCGCATCCGCCGCATCCACGCAAACCGGCTCATCCGCCGCCAGCTTTTCATAAAACTGACGCACCTGAACACTATGATAGGACCCCCAGTATCCTTCTCCCCCATTGCCCTGAGCCTGGGGCAGTATCTTATAAGGCGCCTGTCCGTCCAATTCGATTTCCATCTCCATCTCTTTGAGCAGGCACCTCCCCTTTTCACCGCTTATTTCCACACGGATAGGGCTGTTTTTCACATAATAATTGCAGGCATAAAATGCATAGACCGCCCCATTTTCAAAAGTAATCGCCGCATCCGCCTCATCTTCCACCTCAATATTTGTCAGGATACGCCTGGAAATATGCCCCTGGACGCTCACCGGCTCACATCCCATCAAATACCGGACCAAATCAATACTATGTATTGCCTGGTCGATGACCACGCCTCCCCCTTCTTTCTCCCAGCTGCCTTTCCAGTCGCATTCATAATAAGAGGGCGGCCTGTGCCATGCAAGGCTGCTCCATGCGCCGCAGATACGCCCGAAAACGCCCGATTCAATCAACCGTTTGGCCTCTTGCACCCCTTCTATAAACCTGTTTTGAAAAATAACGCCCAACTGCCTGCGGCAATTTTTAGCCGTTTCTATCATTTCCCGGGCATCCCCCATGGAAAGGGCGATGGGTTTTTCCGTCAATACATGGCAGCCTGCTTTCAAACAGGCAACCACATGTTCCTTATGTAAAAAATGAGGGGTACATACATGGACGGCATCCGGTTTGACTGCCAGCATATCCTCCAGGCTGTCGCTAAACCCGCATCCCTCAAAATGGGAGGCAAAGGCCTCCGCCCTGCCAATCTCCTTATCCACGGCAAAGCAAACCTCCGCCAAGTCGCCGATATCCAAAAAAGCCTTTAAATATACTACCGAAATACGCCCGCACCCGATAATACCCACACGGAATTTTTTCATAGCCGCCCTACCTTCTCTCTTCCAGAATAAATTTCCTGATTGCCAGTGCTGCCGCACCCATAGCCGCACGGAATTTGTTAAACGGAACGAATTCCATATCCACCTCTTCCACGTTCACCGAAAACAGGTTATTACGCGTCACTTCAATGAGCAGCTTCTGATTTTTCTCGCTCTGCAAAATACGCCCGTCAATAATCACAAGGGGCGGGCTGATAAAATTGATAATATTAGCTAATCCTATCCCAATATAGGTGATGGCATCCTCCATAATCGTGCATACCACATGGTCATTGCTGTTTTGCGCCTGAAGGATTTCTTCAATCTGGGGCTCCGCCGGATTGGCACATACCGCATTGAGCAGCGTAGGAACCCCTTCCCGTACCGCCTGCCCGCAGCGCTCCCGAATCGCCAGTTCGCTGGATATCCCTTCCAGGCATCCTCTGTTTCCGCAAGTAGGGCAAACAGGCCCTTTGGGCGCTACCACCATGTGCCCCACTTCCCCCGCTCCTGTCATTTCGCCTACATGCAGCCTGTTCCTTATTACCATCGGGCATCCAAGGCCGCGGGAAACAAGAAAATAAGCGAATGTCTCAGGACGAAGCCTGTCGCTGCGCATCGCCTCCCCGATGGCACAGCAGCGGACATTGTTTTCCATGATGCAGGCAAAACCCGTGCGGGATTCCAAATCCTTTGTTATCGTTTTGTCTTTCCATTTATTAATTGCGCCATATCGTAAGACACCTTCGCGCTGGTTCACAAAGCCCGGGAAAGCTATGCCCAATCCGGCTATTTTTTCCCGGGGTATCCCCTGTTCCTCCAACAACTCCTCCACATGCCGCGCCACTGCATCTATAGTCTCTTCATAATAGGATATCCTATCCGTATATTTCCGCTCGGCCACTACATTGCATCGGATATCCACCAGGCAAATCAGCATACCATGGTAGCCGCACTCCACTCCAACGGTATATTTCGCATCAGGGATATAATCAATCAGCACCCGGCGCCGGCCCAGTGCGCGGCGGCCCTCCTGGGATGGAACATTTTCGCATTCGCGGACGATTCCCTGCTGAATCAGGTTCGCCACATTGGTCGTAATAGTGGGCGGCGTCAGCTGCAGCAGCTCCGCAATTTCCGCCCGGCTAATGGGTCCTTGCCTATAAATAATCTCTTTAATCGATTCTATATTCTGAAATTTTATCCGTTCCAAATTATTTCCTGTGCGTGCCATAAATGTCTCCCCAACTACATATATCCCATCCATGACATCAACAGTGCACTTTTCTTTTAGTCCTTTGTCTTGAAATAGGATTTAATTAATTTAATAAATTAATTATAGCATTCCGCGATTTAGAACACAACATGAAAAATGAAAAAATAAATCTATTTATGAAAATATTTTTTTCAGCCTGATTGCAATTCCCTGCGCAGCCCGGCACATATCATCCTGTGCATCTCCCCTCTGCTAAATTCCTCTTCCCCATTTTCAGTAATATAAATAATATAGGCAATCACTTTGGCCGCTATGGCCATACTGGCGTACGCGGCCGGTATTTCCCTGCTGATATCGCCGTTATCCATCCCTACCTGAATCATATGGGAAAGTACATCTCTGGGCGTACAGATTTCCTTGTTTTTTTCTTTCATCTTTTTCTGAAGGACTTTTCCAATCAGGCCGTTATCGGACAATAAATGGACGAACTGGATTAGGCAGTCTCTTTTCTTGATTTCCCTGTCGATGCTGCTCAAAATGAATTCCATTGCCTGTGTAAAGTCATTTAATTCTTTCAGGTTCTTTATCATCTGCCTGCAAATTAAATCTATATGATACAGCAAGGCGCTGCTTATGATTTCTTCTTTGTTTTTAAAATATTCATAAGCAGTCCCCTTACCAATCCCTGCCCGGCTTGTAATATCGGAAACCTTAATCTCCTTTACATCCACATTCTCAAAAATCAGTTCTTCCACCGCTTCATACAACGCCTTTACCTTGGGAAATAATCCTTTCTCTGCTTTCATCGTTTCCCCCATTTCTGCGCGGCCTTTGTGACCCGGCATTT
>BLLT01000148.1 GCA_011958945.1 Lachnospiraceae bacterium
GGAATGCGCAGTTTTGCGCATTCCTGGCCTGTGACCAGTAACCAACCGAACAGTCTGCTTTGCAACCCCCAATTCAAAGCCCCTCTATTTTGTATATTGTTTGTTATAATTATAAAGCAGAAATAATATTCCTGCAAGTCCGAGCACCATCAACCCAAGGCCAGCCGGACCCACATTCTTTTGCTGTGTGCAGATTAACACAATACTAATTACCAAAATGACTATATTTAGGATTGCCTTTAACCATTTATTCATATTTCACTCCATTTCTGCACGGCTTTTTGCGTAATACCTGGCAATTCCCCATTGCATGCAATTCTCACCCGCTTTACGTCCGTAAGCCTTCCGGAATTTGCGCCATTTACGCTGTATGCCTATGTGCTGTTTTCCAATTCCCCATTGCCCTATTAACAATCTGTCCGGCAAAGATTATCGCTCCGCATTAACCTTTCAGCCCACCAAGGCTCATACCCTGTGTAAGCTTCTTCTGTACCAGCATGTAAAGAATCAATGTAGGAAGCATAACGATTACCAGTCCGGCATAAAGCTGTCCATAATTTGCCGCCGCCTTCTGCGCCTGCATCAGCTGCATCAAGCCTACCGGCAATGTTTTGCTTTCTTTCGTCAGCAATGTCATGGAAATAATATATTCATTCCAGAATGCCAGGAAGTTGAACAGGATAACCGTAATAATACTCGGTTTTGCCATAGGCATCATTATCGTTACCATGGTTCTGAAATAACCGCTTCCATCTACAAATGCAGCCTCTTCATAGTCTTTCGGTATCGTAACAAAGAATCCGGAAAGCAGATAAATGGTAAACGGCAGTGCCGTCGATGCATATACCAGCGCGGTGATAAAAAGGTTATTCAGGAAAAAACCTGATCCTATCCACGTTTTCAATGCTTTGTCAGCATCCACCAACATAAGGAAAATAGGAACTACAATATAGTTCACGTTGATAAACAATCCGCCCATAAATAATATGTTCAAAAGCTTGCTTCCCATAAATTTATACCTTGCCAGAGTATAAGCCGCCGGCAGTGCAATCACCAGCAAAAGCGCCAGGGCCAGGGCCGTAACAATGACGGAATTAATCATATAAGACCCCATGCTGGCCTTTGTAAATGCATCCGCAAAGTTTTGGAAATACAGCCCTTGGGGCAATGTCCACGGGTTGCCATAAAATTCAGAGTTTTCTTTTACAGATGCCATAAATACCCATGCCACGGGAACAATTATGCTGATTGCTAAAAGAAATAACGCTAAATATATAAATACTTTTACAATTTTATCATTGACACCGGTTTTACTATTATTCATCAGCCCACCTCCTTAGAATTCCAATGGCTCACGTTTGGTAGCTATATTTACAACAGCCGACAACGCAAAGGAAAATGCGAATACAAGCACGCCGATTGCCATACCATATCCGTAAGAGGAATTAGTATATGCCTGCTGGTACATATAGCTCAGGAACACTTCTGTAGCCCCGTCCGGCCCGCCGTTTGTCATTGCTTTTACAAACAGGAAGCTTAAGTTAATGGAACTGATTACGAAAAACGTCAATGTGGTACGGATATTTGTCCAGATAAGAGGAAGTGTAATATCAAAGAACTGGCGTATCCTTCCTGCCCCTTCCAGATTCGCCGATTCGTACAAACTCTCCGGCACGCTTGCCATGCTGGCCATATACATAACCATGTAATAGCCGATAGCCTGCCATATCATAGCAATCACAAGCGAATATATAACTATCTTCTGATCCCCCATCCATAAAATCGGCGTTGCATCCTTTCCCCGGAAGATGGAAAGTATACTGTTGAGCAGACCGTTATTCGGATCATAAATCGCGGAAAAAATCGCGGAAATAACTACTACCGACAGAATATTGGGAATATAAAATACAATTCGGAAAAAATTCTGCCCAACAATTTTTTCCCTAGATAAAATTGCCGCAAAAATCAATGCAAATGCCATTGTTACGATAGTTACCAATGTGATTAGCAAAATGGTATTCTGGAAAGAACGGAAGAAATTGCTATCGCTCATAAGGAGCTTAAAGTTCTGCAAACCTACAAATTGCTTTGTATTTGAAAAACCGCCCCACTTGTACAATGACATATTAAATACTTTGATTGTCGGAATTATCATAAATATGATGAATAACAGTGTCGCCGGCGTAACGCAGGTAACAATAAACGCCTTCTTTGCCTTAGTGTTCTTCATAACTACCTCCATTCTAATCCCCATAAAGTAATATTGGGACATGCCGGGGGTTTATACCGTGCATGTCCCAAACTTCACACGTTGCCGTGTATTATTTTTATTCCATAGCTGCTCTGTATTTATCGCTTACTTCTGTAACTGCTGCAATCCATTCGTCCACAGTCTTGTCACCGCTTACGATACTGTTCACTGTTTCAAACAGCGCATCAGCCATTGTTGTGCCTTCTACCGGAGCTGTTGCTGCGAAACCGCCCATAACTGCTGTAGCGCCTGTATCATATACGCTGTAGAACAGTTTGTTGTCGCCCTCAAGGCTTTCGCCGATACCAACGATAGGCTGGATTGCACCGGAGCCGGCAAAGATTGCTGCTGCTTCATCGGAGTACATATATGCTACGAACTCTTTTGCTAAATCCTGGTTCTCTGCTGCTGCAGGAATCCACATCTGCTCAAACCAGCAGAAAGAACATCCAGCGCCGCCTTCATTTACTGCCGGGATTGCTGTGAAGCCCCATTTGAAGTTCTCGCCTCTCGGAGCATCTGCCATTTCGCCGGGAAGCCATGTTCCGTTCGGGCAGAAGATTGCTTTGTTATCCAGAATCAGCTGCTGATTCTTTGTAAAGCTTTCGTTGTTAGCATTTGCAACTGTGGTAGGCTCTGTATACTCAGCCAGTTTTGCTACGATATCAAATACTTTTCTTGCATCTTCGGATTCCCAAATACCTTCTTCATAGGTCATACATTTGTCGAAGAATTCCGGGCCGCCTGCGGAAGATAACAAAGCATACATAAATGCATCAAAGTATCCGGTTGTCGGATATGTAAACAAGGAAATGCCTTCTGCTTTCGCCTTGTCGCCTAATTCCCACATTTCATCCCAGGTTGTAGGGAGTGTCCATCCTTTTTCTTCCAGAAGCCCTGCATCATAGAACAGTCCGCAAGGTCCGTAGAACATCGGTGCATAATAGGTAACGCCGTCGCCATAAGGATTGGTTGCTAATGTATCAAGGAAACCGGGAACAATCTTATCCTTTACTGTTACATCTTCGCCGGGAACAGTCATATCCATTACGTCTGTCAAAGCAAGCAGACCTTTTTCCTTTGTCAAAGTTTCTGTCAGACCTGCTTCACGGCCGGTTGCACAGTGGATAACATCCGGATAATCGCCGGCTTTCATGCCTGGTGTGATTACGTCTTCAATTTTTTTGTCAACGGTAAGTTCTACCGTTACGCCAGGGTGGGATGCTTCGAATGCCTTGCAAACCTCTGTCCACATATCAGCGCCATATCCGCCTTCAAATGCTGCTACTTTCAAAGTTCCTTCCAATGCCGGAGCCTCTGCTTCTTCAGCAGGCGCTTCCTCTGCCGGAGCCTCTTCTGCAGGTGCTTCTTCTGCCGGGGCTGCCTCTTCAGCAGGTGCTGCTTCCTCTGCCGGGGCTGCTTCTTGCGCAGGTGCCGGCGTTGAACCGCAGCCAGCGAATGTTCCGACTATCATAGCTGCAGCAAGCAAAACAGATACTGTTTTCTTTTTCATATTCTTCCTCCTTCTTGCCGTAAAAAAATACGGGCTTATTTGTTGTTGACATTTCACATTATGTGATTTGATTCATGACGTAAGTATATCTGTTTATTTTTACCTATTCAATTTCTATATTGCTTATTTTTTTATATATATTGTTAAGTTAATCATAAAAATCTTTATTCTTACGACAAAATAAGGTATAATTAGATAAAATATACTTTTAAATTCGGCTTTAGTTCGTCGTTTTAAACAATAGTTTTTCCGATTTTTCATTAATCATTAAAATTTTTTATAAAAAATATGCAAAAAGCACAAAGCAATTTACCTTATGCCCACTTACCAAGAAAGGAAGGTATCGAATGAGCAGTGAAAGCATTAACCTGGAGCAGCAAAACCTGTCCAAACTTAATTTTAACTTACGTTACATCTCGATGTCAAAATACGAAGGGGATTGGCAAAGCCTTCCCCACACCCACCATTTTACGGAACTTTTCTATGTTATAAGCGGAAGCGGTATGTTCCATATAGAAAACGACATCATACCGGTCAAACCCAATGACCTGATCATCGTTAACCCCCATGTGGAACATACGGAAAAAACAATGACCCATAACCCTATGGAATATTTCGTTTTCGGCGTGGATGGCCTGGCTTTCTCCTTCCATGGCGGAAAGAATGATGAAAACCGGAAAAGCTACAGCCATTACAGTTATACTTCCTCCCAAAACCGTTTGGCAGATTATTCCCAGCTTATGCTGGAAGAGTTCCGTGCAAAGAAGCCTGGCTTCGACATCGTTTGCCAAAGTATTTTGCAGGTTCTCCTTGTTTTTATATCCAGGGAAGTAAATCTGTCCATAATTTCCGACTCCACCTTCCGGATTTCCAAGGAATGCGCCCTGGCCAAGCGCTACATAGATACCAATTATGCGCAAAATATCACCTTGGATACCCTTGCGGAACTCACCCATATCAACAAATATTATTTGGCCCATTCCTTCGCCAGCTGCATTGGGCAGTCGCCTATTAGTTACCTTTCTTCCAAGCGTTTGCAGGCCAGCATGGAACTTCTGGTCAATACGAACCACTCCATTGCCCAGGTAGCTTCCAGCACAGGATTTTCTTCCCAATCCTATTTTTCACAGATGTTTAAGAAATCCGTGGGAATGACGCCACAGCAATACCGGAAACAGAATACAAAAAAGAATTCCAGTTCCTTCGGAAACGTTGCTGACCGGCCTTTTACAGTTCCATAAAAGGCCGGTTTTGCCCGGTGCGGCATCACTGCACCTGTGCAGAACCGCCGCACATATGCAGCACCACCGCACATATGCAGCGGTTCGCAATTGCCCGGCTATATTCAGTTGCAGTATTTTGCCACAATCCTTTCCATTTCTTCCCACTTCTTTTCCATATCGGCCACCAGCTTCAGCTGAGTCCTGGCCCGATCCAGGTTTTGGCCCGGCCGATGAGTCTTATAATAGGTATCCCCTTGCAGATAATCGCCCAGGAAACGCATTCCCTGCTCAAAGGTTATAACCTTTGCCCCAGAAGGGAAGAGCCTGGTTTCCTCCTCCGTCAGGCTTCCGGCACAGCCCTCCAGAAAGCCTTTCGTATAGGCCTCAAATAATTCCAGATCCAGGGATACCCGGTCAAGGTCCGGTTCATCCTCCGCCCCGGTGCTGGCCCCAAACCGAATGGAATCGCCAAAATCATACAATGCCGAACCGGGCATAACCGTATCCAGGTCAATCACGCACAGCCCCTTCCCGGTTTTCTCGTCTATCATAACGTTATTCAGCTTAGTATCATTGTGGGTTACCCGCAGCGGAATCCTTTTCTCTTCCAAGGCATCACAAATGATATGGGCAACCTGCTCTCTTTCCATAATAAACTTAATTTCCGCTTCCACTTCTTTTGCCCTTCCGCAGACATCCTCTTCCACCGCTTTTTTGAAATCCGCAAAGCGGCTGACCGTATTATGGAAGTTCACAATTGTCTCGTGCAATGTTTCGGCAGGATAATCCGACAGCATACGCTGGAAATTCCCAAAGGCAACCGCGCTGTAATAAAAGTCCTCCTTTGTTTTCACTTCGTCATAACAGAATGCATTTTCAATAAAAATATACATCCGCCAACATTCATCCCCGCAATCCAAATAGTTTTCCCCGTCCTTTGTCGGTATCACATTCAGCGTCTCCCTATCCGGATCCCCATTCGCGGCAATGATTTTCTTTCTCAGGAAAGCAGTTACATTCATTACATTTTCCATAAGTTGTTTCGGGTTTTTAAAAATGCTGTCATTCATTTTCTGTAGAATGTATTTTTTACTCCCGCCCCCTTCCAGGCTGCAGGTAATCCTGAACGTATCATTGATATGTCCGCTCCCAAAAGGGATAATTTCTGCCACCTCCCCTTCCACTTGAAACTTTGATGCAATCTCATCCATGTTCCTTTCCTTTTCCGTTAACCCCATTTTCCTTCTCCTTTCTACAACAATATAATGTGTTTATTAAATCTACAACACATTTTCCAGCCTTTCAATTACAATCCGCAGGGCCTTAAGACGCGCGTATTTTTTATCCACTGACTCCAAAATATACCAAGGGGCATAGGAGGTGCTTGTCTTTTGTATCATCTCATTGACAGCCTCTTCATATGCATCCCATTTTTCCCGGTTTCTCCAGTCTTCTTCGGTAATTTTCCACTGCTTTCCCGGCGTTCTTTGCCGCATTTCAAACCGTTCCAGCTGAGTATCTTTATCGATTTGCACCCAAAACTTGATAACCACTGCCCCCCAGTCGGCCAATTCTTTTTCAAATTCATTCATCTCATTATAAGCCCTTTTCCAGTCGTTTTCACTGCAAAAGCCTTCCAGCCGCTCTACCATCACTCTTCCGTACCATGTCCTGTCAAAGATGGCGATATGCCCTGTTTTGGGAAGCCTGGTCCAAAACCTCCATAGATAATGCCTTGCTTTCTCATGGGGCTCCGGGCTGGCAATAGGGTGCACCTCAAATCCCCTTGGGTCCAGCGCTTCCGTAATACGCTTAATATTCCCCCCTTTTCCAGCGGCATCCCATCCTTCATATGCAATCACAACAGGCACTTGTTTCCGGTACAGTCTGTTGTGCAGTTCCCCAAGCCGTGCCTGCAGCCTTTCCAGTTCTTCCTTATAGACATCCTTTTCCACCGTCATATTCAGGGGAATCTCCTCCAGCTTGGGCATTTTTACAAGGGGAAATATATTCTGGGGAATCGGCACCGCCAATGCCTTATTCTGCAAAGCCGCCTCAATCCCTTCCGTCAGAACCTCCAGCACCTGGAGTTCCGCCCATTTTCTCGATTGCGCATCCACCACATACCACGGCGCGGAAGGCCGATTGGTCTTTTCCAGATACTCGTCAAACACCTCCATACATTCTTCATAATGCTTGTTCTGCCACTTGTCATTGGCATTTACCCGCCATTTGGTATCAATGTCTTCCTGCAAATCCTCAATCCGCTTCTTCTGCTCCTTCTCACTGATATGGAAGAAAAATTTCATCACCAGATAACCGTTATCCGTCAGCTGCCTCTCAAACCGGCGAATGCTGTCCAGCCGCATTTCATATTCGCCCTTCCCAATTTCGCCATGCAGCTTCAGCCTGGTAATTTCGTCCATCCAGCCCGAATCCATAAAGACTACCTTCCCCGCCTCCGGGATTTTTTCCACATAACGGCTAAGGAAAGGCTTCCTCTTTTCCTCCTCCGTCATCACTTCCATCGTCGCCACCTTGAAAAACCTTGGGTCGATATTACGTATCACCTGCCCGGTGCAGCTCCCTTTCCCTGCAGTTCCCCACCCCTCCATCAGTACGAGAACCGGCAGCTTGTTCTCCTTCAGCAGCATCTGTTGAGCGAAAAGCTTTTCCCTTGCCGCATCCAATCTGGCCTTCAGATCCTCCTTTGGCGGCTTCTTTTCCATAACCCTGTTTCGCAGCATCCAATCACCCTCCAATCATTCTTTTTACAGGATGTACTGTATGTCATTTTTCTTAATCTTTATTATAAATGACGTTGGGATAGGCGTCAATTATGTGTTTCGGCCGGCAAAACGTAAGTCCGGCGGCATCATGGCGCATCAAAACATCCGTGCCATGATGCCGCCGGACGCAGGCCGCACCAAAACCTTTATCTCTCTATAGCCCTATTTATTAACTTCCTACTTCGATTTCGTCTCCGCCTTCTTCACCGGAAGCACCACTCTATCCAGATGCCAGATATCTTTTACATATTCCTCAATCGTCCTATCCGAAGAGAATTTGCCCGAGCAGGCTACGTTTAAAATAGCGCTCCTCGCCCAATTTTTCTCATCCCGGTATGCCTTTTCCACTTTCCTCTGGGCTTCCGCATAAGCTTCGAAGTCTTTCAGGATAAAGTACATATCCGCTTTCGATGTAGAAAAGGTATTTAACAGCGAGTTGTACAACGGGCGGAATAAATCCGGATCATTTCGGTTGTACGTGCCGTTAATCAGCTGCATCAGCACTTTCCTTACATTCGGGTTGTTGTTGAAGATTTCCATCGGGTCATAACCGCCATAATTTTCAAAGCGGATAACTTCATCGGAACTGAGGCCGAAAATAAATGCATTCTCTTCCCCTACTTCTTCCACGATTTCCACATTGGCGCCGTCCATAGTTCCTAAGGTCAGCGCACCGTTTAACATAAACTTCATGTTGCCCGTGCCGGAAGCTTCCTTGCTGGCCGTGGATATCTGCTCGGATACATCCGCTGCCGCAAAAATCATTTCCGCATTGGATACCCTGTAGTCTTCGATAAATACCACTTTAATCTTGCCTTTGATAGCGGGGTCATTGTTTACCACATCGCCTACCGCATTAATCAGTTTGATGGTCAGTTTCGCGTTCCGGTATCCCGCTGCCGCCTTCGCCCCAAAGATAAATGTCCTAGGGTAGAATTCCATTTCCGGATGCTCTTTCAGTTCATTATAAATGTGCATTACATGCAGAATATTCAAAAGCTGCCTCTTGTACTCATGAAGCCTCTTTACCTGTACATCGAAAATAGAGCGGGGGTCCACTTCGATCCCGTTGTGCTCGCGGATATATTCCGCCAGGCGTACTTTGTTCTTATATTTAATGTTCATGAATTCCTGCTGCGCTTTTTCATCGTCCGCATAGATTTTCAGCTTATTGATTTTGGGCAAATCCGTAATCCAGTCATTGCCTACATGGGATGTCACCCAGTCTGCCAGCAGCGGATTGCCGTGAAGCAGGAAACGTCTCTGGGTAATGCCGTTGGTTTTATTGTTAAATTTCTCAGGCATCATTTCATAGAAGTCTTTCAATTCCTGGTTCTTCAGAATTTCGGTATGCAGCCTTGCTACACCGTTTACCGAATATCCTGCCGCAATGGCAAGATGAGCCATTTTCACCTGGCCATCATAGATAATCGCCATTTTGCGCACCTTTTCATGGTTTCCCGGATACATCTGCTCAATCCTCATGATAAAGCGGCGGTTGATTTCTTCAATAATCTGATAAATCCTCGGAAGCAGCCTGGAGAAAAGTTCAATGGGCCATTTTTCCAGGGCTTCTGCCATAATGGTATGATTAGTGTAAGCACAAGTCTTTGTGGTAACTTCCCATGCTTCATCCCATGTCAGATAATTCTCATCCATTAAAATACGCATCAGTTCCGCCACTGCCACAGTAGGGTGGGTATCATTCAGCTGGAATGTCACCTTCTCATGGAACTTGCGGATATCCTTATGATTGCGCAAATATTTCGAAATTGCTTCCTGTACAGATGCAGAGATAAAGAAATATTGCTGTTTTAAGCGCAGTTCCTTCCCCGCATAGTGGTTGTCATTGGGATAAAGCACTTCCACGATATTGCGTGCCAAGTTATCCTGTTCCACCGCCTTCTGATAGTCGCCTTTATCAAACGAATCCAGCTTAAAGCATTCCACCGGCTGTGCATCCCAGATACGCAGTGTATTTACGATGCCGTTCCCATAGCCTACAATGGGAAGGTCATAGGGGATGGCCTTTACGCTCTGATATCCTTCCTGTTTAAAATTGCTTCTGCCTTTTTCGTCTACATATACGTTTACATAGCCGCCGAATTTTACTTCTTTGGCATATTCCGGCCTCCTTAATTCAAAAGGATTTCCATTTTCCAGCCAGTTATCGGGCACTTCTACCTGATAGCCATCGCGTATCTGCTGTTTGAACATACCGTAGCGGTAACGGATTCCGCATCCATAAGCGGAATACCCCAAAGTAGCCAGGGAATCCAAAAAGCATGCTGCCAGCCTGCCCAGGCCTCCATTCCCCAATGCCGGGTCCGGCTCCTGGTCCTCAATTACATTCAAATCTACGCCCAGTTCATCCAATGCCTCTTTTACCGGTTTATATGCCTGCAAATTAATAATATTATTTCCTAAAGCCCTTCCCATCAGAAATTCCATGGATAAATAATATACCATCTTAGGGTCCTGTTTCTCATATTCTTCCCTGCTGGTCATCCAATGGTCGATGACCGCATCCTTAATCGAATAAGAAACCGCCTGAAAAACCTGCTGGGGAGTAGCCTCCTCCATGCTTTTCCTATATAATGTTTTCACATTATAAACTACGCTTCTTTTAAATAAGTCTTTGTCAAAAGATAATGTTTTTTGATTTGCCATCTTCTCCTCCTGTCTCCTATCCCTTATCTCTTCAAATACCCCGGATTCCACATATTTCATCAAGCAGGGAAAATCCAGCTTCCCCTACTCGTGCGCCGGGCGTCCGTCAGC
>BLLT01000149.1 GCA_011958945.1 Lachnospiraceae bacterium
ATGCCTATCAAACCATATCTTATCAAAAAACATATTCTCTGCTTCTAAAACTTCTTTCAACGTGCGTACTTCTTCAGTATCATCAAATGCAGATATCTGTTCTGTTTGGTTCAGTATGCTTACGCACAAATCATCCAGTTTTTGCTCAATTCTCGTTATTCCTTGTTCATTTACATATGAAAAGTATGACAACTGCTCTTCTTTCGTCATTTCTATTTCCAAATATTCTAAACGAATTCCATACATCTTAGGCGTATTCAAAATATTAGCAATTCGCTCTAAATGATATATACGAACATCTACTGTTTTATCCATTTCTTCTAATATTTTTCTTTCCATTAAAGACAATTCTTGGTTTGTTATAAAAGCAATTCCTTTTGCTTCATTTCTATAAACTCCCTCTAAATCATGTCTGTATTTCTTCTTTATTTCATTAAAACTTTGTTGACCCCTTGGAAAATATGCTGCTCCAATCCATTTAAAGTTATTAAATTCGCACAGCATATCCTTTCCACCATCTTTTCCCCCTAATGGATGTGAAGGATCAATATCACGAAACCCCTCCTGCTCTAAAATCAATGCTGCCAGCCTTTCCGATGCCGCTTGTCCTTTATCCCATTCTAACAGTCTATAAAATGTTTCCCTGCCTTCTGCCCTTCTCAATAAAATCACCATCCAATTCTATTCTTCTAAAATCTTACCTAGAATTTTATATAGTTCCTTTATTTCATCCTTACTCAAAGTAATTCCTTTTCCCATCTTTTCATGTTGAGGTGCCCAATCTCTAATATCGTATTTGGAAGTTCCTCCATTCCACGAAATAAGATTCAATTCTTTTTTCCATCCCTTAGCACTCTCAGAAAGCACTCCCAATTCTTCCAAGATATCATATTTAATATCTGCCATAATATACCTCCACTAAATCTGCATTCCTGTTTTTTCTCTTAAGTAACTATCACACTTATCATCCAATACATTCTTATGATTATTCAAAAAGTCTGATACAAACGGCGCAACCCAATACTGTGAGCCGTCTGGCGGCGTATCTCCGACATCCAGATAATCTGTATAATCAGATGACATTATAAGCAGTGGTTTTATTAACACCACCAAAAACAAAAATGAAATTGTAATAAAAATCGCTGCTTCACCAAACTCCTTGCACTCCTCTTTTATTTTGTTTTTTACATCCAATCGGTTGTATGATTCATTATAAAACCGATACCCATTGGAATGTACATAATTATTTAGTTTATCTGCAAGCTTATCAAATGAATCCTTTAATTGAAATTCCTTTACTGCCTTTCTTGCGGCTGGATATGACGCAATACACTTTAAAACAGAGCCTATATGCAAATCCTTTTGCTGATTATGTACCCAATCCCAAATATTCTTCTCATCTTCATTTAATTGCTGTACATCAACATACTGAGTAAAATCACTATTATTTGATACTGTAAAAAGATACACATAATAAAACAAGTCATCTCGATATTTACGCAACAAAGAATATGCATCAGCAAAATTAGCATTCATACAGCAAAAACGAATGCTCTCCATAGTCCTTGTTGCAGAATCAAGAATAAGATTGCCGTTTACTACTCCTGTCTGTCTAAAAACAGACATATCTCTGCCAAAAGCTAAATATCCTAATTCATTGAGAAAATCTCTAATTTGTGTAAGCAATTCTATCAAAGATATAAAATCCTGATTTGTACTCACGCCATTTCTATTAATTTCAAATTGATTGATTGGTGAAAACATATATATTCCTCATTCTCCTACTCACTTTCCGCAACTCCGAATTTCTGTCTGAAATCCTCATAGCTATTTACCCAGTCAAATCTTATCTGTTCAGATACTGCCTGAAAATGCAGCTTGCCACACCAAATCTTATTTCGTTCTACTTCCTGTAGGTTGACATCCTGCTTGTCTGCTTTCGTTTCAACAATAAAGTAAATACCCAATTCCGGACTGTTCAAACTGTCCTTCCTGCACACAATTGCCCAGTCAGGTGAATAATTTCCATAAGGAGTATCAATAATAAAGCCACCTTTTTTCAACTTTGTAAACAACAATACATTCTGGTTATTCTCGAGCTTCTGAGCAAACTCTTTCTCACCTTTACTATCCATCTTGTAATACTCATTCATTGCAGAACTGCGATTTGTGTTTGCTTGAAATACCCGCCATTCTTCATTAAAATCTTCCTCGCTGATTGTATCAAGTTCAAAGATATTTCTACTGTCTAGCTCATATCCGTTTATCACTTCATAGGACGTAATATTGGCTGCTTTTATATCACTCAACATCTTTAAGATTTTTTGTGTAACTGTATCTAAAATATCCTGATTATTCAACAGTTCCCTCTTCTTAACAGCATGAATAATTTTAAATATGGCAAGTCTTGGCAGCATTGTGTGGTACATGATATAATTTGCAATCTCGAAATCGCTCTTTGGATCGGAATCAATCTCAACTTCCAGTTCCTTGGCCCCATAAGATACATCTTCCATTACGAACATTGCAGATTCATTAAATTTCGCCTTACCAACTTCCACTTTATATTCATTTTTTGACTTCATAAACATTAGATAATTATTGATTTCTAAAGCACAGTCTTCAATAAATTTATCTTTATCTATTTTGAATCTGTACATGGTACGCTTCGTGAGATTTTCTCTTAGCGCAAAATAAATCTGTTGAAATTCGCCTTCTGAAACAAAGGCTCTTACACTATTTTGGGGCTGTTCATTATCTCCATTGCGAATTTCAATCTTCTTAGTACCTTTTTGTATCATCAGTTCCTTAAACTGCTGCTTAATCTTTTCCGCATGTTCATAGAGCGTATCATCAACAAATATCATATTATCAAAAAGCTTCGTAATCTGAGATGATGTACCCTTTAAAACGTTTTCTCCAGTCATAACGCCAGCAGAAATTAATTCCTGTTTCAATGTATCCACTAATTCCGGCTTGATTTTTTCCTGCGGAACTCCAGCCGTCTTCAATGTGGAAATAAGAATCTCAGCGGTAACTTCGTTCTTATCAAAATTCATATTATCGTTAAAATCTTTTTGCAATGCTGCAGCAAAATGCTCATAGTAATCATTTGCAATAACGGTAAGTTCATTGATTCTACGGTCTAAGCAGCGATTCCCCGTAATATCTACCGGCAGTCTCAAACCTCTTCCAATTTCCTGCTTTTTTGCTATTTCAGAACCGCCTGACTTTAACGTACATAATGTAAATATATTCGGATTATCCCACCCTTCCCGAAGTGCCGAATGGGAGAAAATGAATGCAAGCGGTTCTTCAAAAGATATTAGCTCGTCCTTCTTTTCCAAAATCAGACTAATGCCACGATCAATATCTTCCTGAGACTTTGCTTTAATTTTCAAATTGTTTTCATCAACTGATGAATCCCATCCATCAATTTCTACCACATTTTTCTTGGCATCTAAGGCAAAATAACCTTCTCTCACCGAATGCACATTCCTATAATCAGGAAAGTATTCCTTAAACTTCTCAATCGTAACCGCATTTTGTGATACATATTTCTTATATTCTTCGTCAAAAATCCTCAAATATTCTCCTCTGCCATCAGGAGATGTATGATCTCTGACTTTATCCACCGAATCAATGAAAAATAATGTAAGTGTCTTGATTTTTCTGCCAGTCCTTAAAATATTCATCTGTTTTACAAAATGATTCTGAATCGCAAGCCTTATCTGGATGCGTACCGCTTCATTCTTTTCAATTTCATATGTACTGTGTCCCTGTTCCAGCTCTATTATTTTCTCTTTTGTTGCAACCTGCAATGGTTTTAACTTATGAGGCTCTTCTGCAATACGCATATCTTTGTACTGAGGAAGGTTGCCGGACAGTTCTTCAATAGATACTCCGCCACCAACCTGAAACGTTTTAAAACGAATTATACCACCCTGTTCCTGTGAGAATATCTCAATCCTTGCCTTTAAATCAGAAGTAAAAGATAAATAACGGATATATGGATAATCTTTCGGAATTACCCCATGTACCGTCTTTACTTCAATTCTCTTTACTAAATCTTTTTGATATGCCCCATAAGAATCCAGCTTGTATATCTGGTTATACAACTGTTTGTGTGTAGCCGAATACCGTAACGTAAATAATGGCTGTAACTCCTCTATCGCCTTTAAAGACTTGGATTTGTTTCTTTTTGTGCCTTCAATTTTCTGCGGTTCGTCAATTATAATAATCGGTTTAATATACTTAATGTCTTCCCAAAGAATCTGTCCATACTCATCTTCTGTCCTTATTTTATTCGTATCTTTATTGAATGCCTGAATATTCATTACGCAAATGCTTAGGTCATTGCCCTCTACCAGCTTTGAGCTGATCTGTTTTGGATTATTACTGTCATAGATAAAGCTGTGCTTTGATAAATCAATATTATACAGCCTCTTAAAATGCTCCTGTAATTGCTCCATTGACTTTTCAACGCCCTTGCGAATGGCAATAGATGGAACTACTATTATAAATTTCTTAAATCCATACTCTTTATACAGTTCCAGTATTGTGCGCAGATATACATATGTCTTACCTGTGCCGGTTTCCATTTCTATCGTGAAATTGTTTCCCTCTTCCAATGCAGAATCCGCAAACAAATCATTCTGTAACTGTACACGTCTTAAATTCTCTAACAATCTTGTACCTACTACAATATCATTGTTTCTTACCGGATCACCTTCCCCAATTTTACGGGTACGATTGGGACGATAGATACCATCTATCTGTCTTGATAATCCCTTAAACAATTCGACTGTAGACCTGACTGCCTGCAATTGGTAATCAAGATTGTCATCAAATTGGAATGTAATGCGTTTCGACATAATCTCCTGTCTCCTTAAATAAACTCTACCGTATATGTAACCTTGCTGTTTCCTGCATTCTTTTCTATAAGAGCTTTCAATCTTCTGAATGTCTCGTCTTTCAATGCTATGTCATCTTTAAATGCAGAATCTCTAAAAATAAACTTAATTGGTAACGGATCAAGCTCTGCCAGTTTGTTTATGAGTTCTATAGTAATCTCCGTTTCAAGGCACACTAAATAACTGCTTGCATAAAGATAGGTACGGTTTCCGATATCAGATAGTTGTTCCAAAGTTTCTGATAACGGCACATCTCGCTGTCTGAGCATCAATTCGTATACGATATCTACATCATTGGCATCCGGCATGAAATCTACAAGGTCAGGTGTACTCTCAATTTGTGCCATATCTAGCTGTCCGACATCCATAAGCGAATTCCACTTAATATTAGTATCTGAAATACGAAAAACCTTAAATCCTATGTCAACATCACAATCTGTCTTCTCTTTCAAAATACTCTCACCGGCGCGACGAATACGTTCCTTACCAATTTCGCAAATATTATAAAATCCTGCTTTATATGCCTCACTAGACTCATCTATTTTTTCAGGTATTTGTACCAAAATAAATCTTCTTTTGCCGTTATCCTCACTATTTAACTTCATTACAGCATGCGCCGTTGTCGCCGATCCTGAAAAAAAATCAAGTATTATATCTTTTTCATTTGTATGTATCTTACATAAAAAATAAATTAAAGATGATGGTTTCGGAAATGGAAACACCTTGCTTCCAAATAAATTAGTTATTTCCTTTGTACCGTCCTGAGACATTCCAATATCATCTCCTAGTTTTGTACTTACTGCGATTCGTCCAAAATCCTCTCCGGCTTTTTCCATATCATCTTCTTTCCAATATCTCAATGCAGGCTTAGAAATATTTAAAAATGCATAATCTCCCGGAAATACAATTCTGTCCTCTTCGTAATATTTCCAAAATGTATCCTGCGTTATTGCCCACGTTCTATTTGGATTGGCAGGATATTCTATACCATTTCTAGGATTAATAATTGTGAAATAACTATTAGGTCTCTCACTTGCCGTTGTCTGTTTTGTCAAATCATGAATTCTCCATGGACGCCCTGGGAAGTCATCACTCTCA
This sequence comes from Lachnospiraceae bacterium, assembly GCA_011958945.1. Lineage (GTDB taxonomy): Bacteria > Bacillota > Clostridia > Lachnospirales > Lachnospiraceae > Kineothrix. The sequence goes on from BLLT01000149.1 coordinate 6,012, forward strand.
TAATATTTCCGTTCTTTTCCCTCTATACTCCCTTTAAACATCGAAGTTTTTGCATAACATACAATCCACTCATAATCCTGAGAAATTCCAAATGGTACGTCCGATTTAGCCGTTCTTTTTCTCCATGGAAAAATGGCAACATAATTATTTTCTCCAAAAACTATATTGCATATATTTTTTACATTCTCAATCTCATTATCATCTATACTTATAAAAATAGCCCCATCATCTGCTAATAAATCCTTTGCTACCAACAAACGCGGGTACATCATATTTAACCATTTTGCATGATATCTATTATTTGACTTTGTATTAATTGTATATCTTTCGTTATAATCACTTATATCGCCTTCTGCCTTGAGACTATCCATTTCCGACATGTTGAAATTATCATTATAAATAAAATCATTGCCTGTATTATAAGGCGGATCTATATAAATCATTTTCACTGCATTGTAATAATTTTGACGAATTAATTTTAACGCCTCCAAATTATCTCCTTCTATATAAATATTGTCAGTTTTACCCAATTCTTTACATTGATCCCGAACTAATTTTAAAGTTTTTCCTAAAACATCCTCTTGCGCCACTTTCTTTGCATTTTGCTTGCCTGCCCAAGTAAATTCGTATTTTTCCTCACTGACCTCACTAAATAAACCTAACTCTTCTTTTAATGCTTTAAAGTCTACCTCCCCATCCTTAACCACTGACGGAAATATTTGAGCCAGCTTGTTAAGATTATCATTTTGAAAATGATTTACATTATTATCAACCTTATTTATATTCATCTGTACTATTTACTCCTTTTCAACAATTTTATTCCAAATAGTCTAATAAGCTTTTCATTGTACGTATGTTCCTGAGCTTAATCTTTGCAACCTGTCTATTTTCAGTATTATATGTGCCAAACTCTTTTACATCATTTTCACCTATCCAACCAATTATTGCCATATTTTTATTTGACGGAACAGTTATTCTGTTTTCTCCTTTTAGCTTTAACCAATAATATACTTGAATATTTACTTTTCTTAATTCGCTCGCTTTAGTTGCTATAGTAAAAGTATCTAATATATCATTAATATTATCTTTATATACAGACAATGAAGATTTTACAGAACATTCAATTTCTTGTTTATGCTTACCCCTCAATATAATATCACGTCCTGAGTCGGGTTTACCAGAACTTTTATTTACTGCCGAAACAGCATATTTACCATTCTGTTTTAGCCATTTAATGACTGCCGCCTCCGCAACTTCACCCATCATTATATCAATATATCTTTCCATATAACTCCTTAAATGTAAATCTGAACGGTCAGAAATAGTTTCACAGAGAATCTGAGTATTATCTATACAACTACTCAAATCATTCTCTGATAGAGCAATTTTAATAACTGTATCTTGATTAACTGCCATACTTATTCCTCCTTTATTGCCAACACGCAAATGAAATTATAAATGATAATTTCTTTATTCAGCTTCGCCTTCTCAGCACCTGTTACTGCCTTTTTCAACACTCCCCTTGTGTCAACCAGCTTCTTATAATATATCTACAGCAACTCCATATGTACATTATCATACCACCCAGTTCCGTCTAAAATAAGTTCTGTTTTGGAATATACACTTTCATTCATTATCATATATGTCCTGTAATACCATTCCTTATATGCGCCGGTTGTTTTTCCCATGCATTGATACATGCAGAGGTTTTTCTTAAAAGATTATCTATACTGGAAATACCCTCCTCTGCGAAAGCATAGTCCTTATCCCCCGTAATAATACTGATCTGATTTTTCAAATCTACCAGATTGAATTTGTGAACTACATATTTTCGTGTCCACTCATACGAGTTCCATAACTACGGACACCTTAATCTCGTGAGAAATCTCTTTTTTCAGGATAGTCTTATGACTATCCTCCAGATATTCAGGTGTTCGGTTAAACTTAAAAATCCTCGCAAAGTGCGTAAATTCAAGGACTTCTACAAGCGAATCTACGGATTCGCTTTGTCCTCCCTTTGTAGACAACATGCGACTTCCACATGCACGCTCCCCCCAAACTGATCCACCGCCCGCACCCGCCGCAGTTCGTACCCTCCATCGCAAAGCACCTTCAAATCCCGCGCCAGCGTTGCCGAATCGCAGCTTACATACACGATCCTTTTCGGGCGCATTTTCAGCATGGTATTCAAGCATTCCCCATCGCAGCCTTTCCGGGGCGGGTCCACCACTATCACATCCGCCCGGATTCCTTCCCGCTCATACAGGTCCGGCAAGACCTCCTCCGCCTTCCCTACATAAAATTCCGCGTTTTCTATCCCATTATACTCCGCATTCTCCCTGGCATCCTGTATGGCCTGGGGAATAACCTCCACTCCATAGACTTTCTTTGCCGCCCCTGCCAGGAACAAAGAAATCGTACCGATACCGCAATACAAATCCCAAACCGTCTCCTCGCCTGTCAATCCGGCATATTCCAACGCCAGACTATACAGTTTCTCCGTCTGCACCGGATTCACCTGGTAAAAAGACAAGGGGGAAATACGGAAAACGATTCCCCGGTCTGTCAACGAAAAGTCCTCCCCATTCCGCACATGAATCGTATCGCATATCTTATCCTTTCCCCATAAAGTATACACTTCATCGCCCATAATTACGTTTGTCCTGGCGGTATTGATGTTGACCGATATGCTCGTCATTCCCGGTATTTTTGCCAATGCCTCTATCAATTCCTCCTTTAGCCCTTTCCACTTACCGATTTGATCCTTTCCCCTCTTCCCCTCATAATTTACCACCAGGCAAACCATAATCTCCCCGCTGGCAAATCCTTTCCGTATGAGCACATGCCTTACCAGCCCTGTTCCCGTCTTTTCATCATAAGCCGGCACATGATATTTCTCCATATAATACAAAATGCTTTCCAATATCTCCTTATTTTCCGGCACTCCCAGCGCACAATCAGTATTGGCGATGATGTCATGGGTTCTTCCCGCATAAAATCCGGTAATCAGTTTCCCTTCCTTATCCGTTCCCACCGGGAACTGGGCCTTATTCCGGTAATGGTAGGGATTTTCCATCCCCACAATAGGCTCCATCACCTTCTCCAGGAATTCTGCGCTGAAACCGCCTATCCGCATCAGGTTATTCTTCACCTTTCTCTGCTTAAAGCCCAACTGGGCTTCGTAGTCCATCGCCTGTATCTGGCAGCCGCCGCATTGCCTGTGAAATTTGCATAAAGGCGTCACCCGGATATCCGATGGGATGAGGATTTCTTCCAGTTTCCCGTATGCATAATTCTTTTTTGCCTTCATAATTTTACATCTTACCGTATCCCCTATCACCGCATCCTTCACAAAGAGGGTATAGCCATCAACTTTGCCTATACCCTCCCCATCATTTCCAATATCTTCGATAGTGACCGTAAGAATATCATTTTTTTTATATTCCATTCCGGTATCCGTACTCCTTCCCGCTCATTCCTGCCGCAAAAGCTATATCCCCTGACCTACTCCAGCCTCGTCGCCCGCAAATTGGATTCAAACAGCCGGTTAAACCCAAGCCATCCCGTTTCTTTGGCATTGTCCAGCAGTTCCTTAAAAGTCTGCATCTTCGCATCCGTATTATCTGCAAAATTAAGCGCCATAGCTTCCACAATCGCCGGCTTTTTAGGCGAGCCAAATTCGTATTCCCCATGATGGGCCAGGATACAATGTTTTAATTCTCCGGCCAAAACCGGCGGAAAATCCTTAATATCCCTGATTTTTTCCCCAACCATTTCCGTTCCCATCACGATATGCCCTAATAGCTGACCATCATCCGTATAATCATTCTGAGGGAAAAGGGACAGTTCCTTCACTTTCCCAATATCATGGCAGATAGCCGCGCTGATCAGCAAGTCCCTTTTCAAAATCGGATACGCTTTACAGTAATAGTCGCACAGATTGGTCACGCTCAACGTATGCTCCAACAGGCCTCCTACAAAACCATGGTGCACCGTCTTCGCTGCCGATGACTGCTTAAACGCTTTGATAAACTCTTCATCTTTTACAAAAAAGGCTTCCATCAATGCTTTCAAATACGGATTCCCTATCCGTTTTATGTACCCCAAAAGCTGTCCGTACATTTCTTCAATGTCTTTTTCGCTCACGGGGAGATAATCGGCGGGCGCATATTCCCCCTCCTGGCATTTCCTGATACGCTTCACATTAACCTGCAAAGCATTCTGAAAGGTAGTCACATCCCCATATACCTCGATATAGTCCAACGAATCGAAGTCCCCGATCCCTGGGTTATTCGGGTCCCAGACCTTCGCATCTACCGTACCCGTTTTGTCCTGCAAAATCACATTGTCATAGGCCTTTCCATTTTTGGTGACCGCCGATTGCTTGTGCTTGCACAAATATATATCAAATACCCTGTCTCCGTCTTTTAAATCCTTAATATATTTCATTTTCCTCTCCATTTCTGCGCTTCCTGCCTATTAAATATCAACTGTCAC
>BLLT01000150.1 GCA_011958945.1 Lachnospiraceae bacterium
CTTTTTTTGCGCAGGAGCGCACAGATGAAATTGTTGCTTACGCAACGTGCGCTCCGCCCGGCGGGCGGGGGGAAACTCTTCCCTACTCGATTGTACACGGGCATCCAAATGAAATGTGTCAGCAAGCTGACGGACGCCCGGCACGATTTAATCATATCCTATTGACATCGCCCTTTTCGCATCCTATAATTGATTACAAATGTAATACTTAGTTCTATAGCGGAAACTACATTCACAGGAGGCCATTATGAAACCACTCCCCCAAATATCCGAAGCAGAGTTCGAAGTTATGAAAATCATATGGAAATACGCCCCTATCAATACCAACGAAGTGACGCAGCACCTAACCAAAACTACCTCCTGGAGCCCGAAAACGATCCAGACCCTGCTCAAACGCCTGGTAACAAAAAAGGCCATCACCTATGAAAAGGACAGCCGGATTTTCGTCTATACCCCCCTTGTGATGGAGGATGAATACATCAATCAGGAAAGCAACCTTTTCCTGAAACGGTTCTATAATGGGAACCTCAGTTCCATGCTGTCCGCCTATATCGAAAATGACCGGTTATCCCCATCCGAAATCGACACACTCAGGGGGATTTTGTCGGATTCCGGCCATAAAGGAGGTGCTTAACGTGTCCGCCTTTGCCATGCATTTTCTTATATGCAGTTTATGGATTTCCGTTATCACCGGCCTTCTCCTCGGGGCAAAATATATGCTGCGCAGGCACTTATCCTGCCGGATGCAATACGCTTTCCGGCTTCCGGTTTTCCTCCTGCTTGCCATGCCCTTTTTTTCATTCCGTCCGGCCAATCCTATAGGGCTGCTGCCCATTTTGGGACTATGGAAGCAGAAAACCGCTGCCGGGATAACTTCCCCATTTCCCACATTCCCCATAGAATCCGGGCTAAACACCTCCCATTGGATGAACGATTTTGCCGTTTCTTCCGGCCATCCCACCGCTTCCATTTTTCCTTCCCTCTTCCTGTTTGTATGGATAGCGGGAATGTTTGTGATGCTTTTTTTGGCAATCAAGGCACGTATCCGCCTTTACAGGCTGGAATGCTCCGCCCTGCCCCTTCAAAATAAAGCAGTCCGCCGGCTTTACAGGCAATGCCTGGAGGAGATGAACATCCGCAGGGATATCCCTGTCTATAGTTCCGCCTTCTTCCGCTCACCCCTCAGAATGAAACAGAGAAAACAGAGGAGAGCCGGGCGGGCCCTCCTCTTTCCCTTTACATTGACAGCCGGATCTTTTTGGCCGCCGCCTGCTCAATGAGCTGCTCTGCCTCTGCCCTGCTGCCACGCTCAGCAGATACCATGATATAGCCGGGCATATCCTTGGCCGGTTCCACCTTAAAATCCTTCATTCCCGCCTCTTCCAGGCGATCCTTCAGCTTCTTGGCATAATCTCCGCAAGCTGCCGGAAATGTGCCCGCAATCACCCGGATCGGGGCTTCCTTTGTGTTCTTTACCTCTGCCATCGTGTTTCCCTCCTTATGATTTTTTCAAATATTCACTACTGGAAAAGCCTTCTTTGCCATCATAGGCAATATAGAGCCATTTCACACCTTCCACCATGGTATAATAACCATAGTTCCGCACCGTTGCCCCCTTCGGGATCTCCGTGATGATGTTCTCTTTCTTCAGCACTCCCGGATGAGTTCTCATGTTCAAGTTGGTTGTGGTCTTATAGGCTCCGGCAATACCCTTTGCAAAACTCTTTGCCCCCACCGGCTTCAGGGAAGCATTGCCCGCTGTTTCACCGTTGGCCGCATAGGTATAATATTGGCCCGCCGCATTGCTTGTGTAGGCATACCCGCAGGAAGCCCCCGGCCATACAATTTTATACCACCCATTGCTCAGAATCTCCAATACCTCCACAGAGGCTCCCTTGGTCACTCCTCCAATGGATGCGGATGCCGTACTGCTGCCGGTTCTCACATTCATATTGCTTTTGGCCGTTGCGCTGCCTATTCCCTTGCCTACATAGTTTTTATTGCCTGCTACCGGTTTCGTGCTCTGAGAGGCTCCTGAGGCCGTTCCTGAGGCTTTTGAGCCCTTACTCAGTGCCATAACTACATGAGAGCTTTCCTTCAGGTAAATGCCGCCTCTCTTTGCGTATGCACTGGATCCGGTGTGGGCCGCATCTGTGTATGCCTTAAATTTCCCGGTATTTACAAGAATGCTCTTCATGTTCCCGGTGTAGCCACTGGCGGCAATGCTCAGGCCCGCCAATATGTAACATGCAAGCACCAGGGAGCTGCAATCAAAATCACCCTTAGCCCCGGCCACCTTCCGGCCATTGTTCACAATCGCATTAAATCCCTTCCATCTGTTCGGCTGAGAATACCCAAAATTATCATTTTTGCATATCTCCTCCATAATTGTGGCGGCCCGGTTTGCCAGGCTATCATCCAGGCATTCCAGGTATACATTCCACGGCTTACTGTACCACTCCCGGATGCAGATCTCTTTTGTGGTCTGATCTCCCGGTGTCCTTCCCTGAATAGTGCCGTTTTCGTCAATACTTGCATGGCCAATCAATACAGCCATCTGATCACTCCTTTCCTCATAGCCCTTTACTGCCGCATATACCGCATCCCTCCGGGCCATGTACTTACTGAATACTCTGTCACTTTTCGCTGAAGCATAAAGCGCATCCAACGTCTTTCCACTGGCCGCCCTGATAATCCTGGCAGAGGCTCCGGCCCCGCCCTGGTTCTCAATATCGGCCATAAATATGATCGCTGCCGGATCTGTTACTCCCAAATTCTGAACATGGGCACAATATCCGGTAATATCCTGCATGGCAAGCGCATCCTGGGCCTGCTTCCCTTCCGTAGTGCTGAGGGCAGCAGATAACCGGCCCGCCTCCTCCGTTGTGGCCTTCCTGGTGCCCCATGAGGTGCCTTTTGCCGTTATTTCCGCATAAAGGGCCGCCCCTAATATTTCCCGGCTTCTCCCGGCTCCCATGGCCTCACAAATCGCCCTCATAAGGCTCAGGGCCCTGCTGCCGTGCCATTGTACCCTTCCGACTGATAAGGCCCCGTTATCGTTCTTATTTACGGATCCATAATCCCCTTCATGGGAAAAAATGATCGGTGCTGCCTTCTCAGCAATCTCCTTCAGGTTCATCCTCTTCCTCCTCTCCCATTCTGCATAAATCCGGGCATTTCTCCGCTATCTTCCCATATACCCACACCCCGATCAGTATCAGGGGGAGAAACGGCCACATCACCGCCGCCAACAGAGAGATAACGAAAAAGGAGCAGATGGCGATCAAGCCTTCTCCTGCTCCTTCCGGGTATTCCATGTATTTCTCTTCCTCACTCAGCTCATTCCATGAGCTTTTAAACAGATACAATAAAGCCATGGCCAATATTACAGCCACAGCCACATAAACAATAAGCAGCGCCTTCCACACTTTTATGCCCCCTTACTGTTATTCATAGCAAACACAGCCGCCTCTATCAGGGTTTCAAGCTGAGCATCCGAAATAGAAATATTTTTAGCTGCAAGAATCTCTTTCAAAAACTCCGTAACAATGGCCTTTTTCTCGGCGCCGGATCCTGCCTCCTTATTCATCTGCTCTGCCGCCTCCACGGCCTTGGCCACCCACTTCATAACTCCGGTGAGCTTCATTTCCTCTGCCCACGTTTTGAGCAGCGGGATCCCGTACCTCATAATGAGTGTTACTGCAATAATCACCACAAGCTCAATAACCTTTAATAAAATATTATCCATAGAAATATGCCTCCTTATCCTTTTGCCGCCTCAGAGGGCCCTTCCTGGCTCTCTGAGCATGTTTCAGGGCCTCTCATTGCCATATCATGCACAATGCCGCCCTCCGTGTTTTCTTTGGTTGCTTTTGCCGCATAGGCACAGTATGAGATCGCTTCTCCTACCGTGGCCCCGATCAGGCTGTACAGCGCTGAGAGATCCGCAAAGTGCCACATTGCGGCCATAGAGTAAAGCTGCACCGCCGTACATGATAGGAAGATATAAGCCAGGGCCACCTTGGAAGCGTTTGGCGGCTTCTTTTTCGGCCAGTATTCCTCCCGCTTCTGTTTCAGCTCTTCCTCCAATAGCTTCCGCTCTCCCTGGATCTCAATCCTCCTCAGCTTCCGCTCATGCTCCCTGAGCTCTTCCCTGCTTAGCCTCACCCGGCTCACCTCCCACATAAAAATCCTTTTCTTCCTGGCACTTATGGTAAATCTTCAGAATATACTCATATTCTGCTTCATATACACCGTTGGGATCATTCGTCACCTTCAGCAGCTCCTCATATTTCTCATTCTGCTGTATGATATAATTAAATTCACCCTCAGAGTGCCTCTGCCCTCTTTGGCATTCGTTGTAAAAATTGAAAATCTCTGCTTTGATATTGTCGGCGGCATCTATCGCCCTTTGTATTGCAAGCTCTTCCTGCCTTTTGGCAATTTCCTCCTGCTCCTTCCTCAGTTCCTTCATTTCTTCCTTCACACTGGCCATCATTTTGTTGCCGATCCACCCAAAAAGGCTGCTCCATGGATTGATCTTGATCTTGGATACCTCTATGAAGGTGCCCAGGAAGAGAGCCCCGCCTGAAATAGCCGCCACTATTTCTCCTATGCTCACTCCTGCTCCTCTCCTTCCTCTTCATTTTCCGGCCCCTGCACTTTGCAGAAAACGCACCGGGAGCATGGCTCTTGGCTGTATGGTATGTAATAACTTTTACATTCCCCACAATTTCCATATTCTTTGCACTCCCGGCTGCACTCTTCCAGTGTCCTCCTGCAATATCCCAGGGCCCTATGAGAGCACCTGAAATTATTCCGCTTCAGCTTCATCCGTTTCCTTCAGCATGGCATTGAGCTCATTTTTCCTGGCGGCCATTCTGTCAGATTCAGCGATCTCCTCAGCGTATTCCTCCACCGTGGCCCGCCCCATTGCGATCTTGGTGCCTATGTAGTCCTTTTCTCTCATAAGCTGATCCAATCCTCTGATCTCTGCCTCAATCTGTTCTCTTGTCATTGCTTCCATGTTTTTTCTCCTTCCTTATACTGTTTTAGGGATATATGGGATGTACTCCCAATTTTCTATAAATAGCCGATTGAAAAGGGCATCCATATTCCTGATAGTGTGGTATGCGTCCTTTTTCCCGGCAAATCCCCGCCATGATTGATATGCCGCCCTGATCTGCTCATAGCTCATGTGGCCCTCAGCATTCAGCTTGGCAAATTTCTTCAGCTTCCTTCTTTCCCTTGTTACAGAATCCCGGCATATTCTTTTCACTACCTTCCCGGTATCCGTGAGCAGGAAATGTGTTTTTAAGAATGTGAAGCCCCTGCTGAGCTTCACAATTTTGGTTTTCTTATCATTGAGCCGTATTCCCAATGATTCATATATTTTTCGCACCTCTTCCAGTATCTCCTTCAGGTATTCCTTATCAATGTGAATGATATATGAATCATCCATATACCTGGCATATGGCCGGATCCCTTTTTCGTCCTTCACATAATGATCCACTTTATCAGGATAAGAAACGGCGCATATTTGGCAGACTTCACTCCCTAATCCCAGGCCACTGGCATACTCTTCACCGTACTCCATGGCCGCCTCTTTAAATTGTGCCATTTCCTTCATTTTCTCCTCAGCAAAGGCATCAATAAATTGCTCTGCAAGGTGAATGATCCTCTGATCCGTGAATTTGCTCCGGATCTGCTCCTTCATTTTGTCATGTGGGATACTTGCAAAATAATCTTTCAGATCTATTTGCAGGATATAGCCCTCATTTCCATATTTTGCATAATGCTCCTGCAAATGAAGCGTGATCCGGTCAATGGCATGGCTGATTCCCATACCCTTCCTGGATGCTCCGTTGTCATATATCAGACTATTGGAGAGCACCGGCATGAGTGCATTTTGTGAGAGGCTCTTCTGAGGCACACGCTCAGAGAAATGCACACTCTGAATATGCCTCAGCTTTCCCCTCTCCACCAAATCAAAGGCAATGAATCCCTTTCGGACATCCTCGCCATTGATCAGTGCATTATGAGTTTTACAAAGGTTTCTGCTCAGCTCGGATCTGTACCGCTGCACACTGGCTTTCCACCCCACTCCCTTCCTGGCATCCTTGTATGCCTGGTAAAGTGAGTTATAATCTGCCACCCGTTCAAAATTATCATATTCGGATAGCCTCTCCCTCCGGTGTGCCTCCCTGGCCTCTCTCCTTCGCTGAGCTCTGCCCGCTCTTCTTTCTTCACTTGTCATATAAAATTGTGCCCATCTCCTCCTTGTACGGTATTTGTGCCCCTAACCGCATAATGGTATGGGTATGAAATGCACCTCTGCACCTTCTTTTCAGCTCCCTTCCGATTTCTGCACCATGCAAGCAGCGTACACCCACCCAAAACAAGCAAAAACCACCTCTCTGAGCACATGAGAGGCGGCAAGGTCATTTACACTTTTTTCAAAGTGACGGTCATCCACTCCTTCCTCTACCTGATACAGATTTCTTCCTTTTACAGCGTACTTTGTCGGATCGTTTATGGTAGTGAATCAGACGGGCACCCGGAGAGCGTTGGAGCAACTGTTGTTGTTGGCATTGCCATTGTTGTTGACATTGCAGGCATTGGTAGAATTGCCCGCACACACAGACAGCAGCCACCAGTTGGCCCGGTGCGAAAAATACAGCGGATAACCGATATTTCATTATTTTCTTTTAACTATTTTCGTGTTGTCCTTCCAATTCTTCAGCTTTCCCTCTTCCTTCAGCATTAAATTCAGGAGCGGATCAAATCGGTTCCAATCCACCGGCAAAGTAGTGGCCAGGTAATTTATGAGATCATAAATATCCCGCAAGGTGTCAATGGCCTCCTGGGCCTTTGCCTTCCTCTTCTCCACTAATTCCTCCGTTGTGCTCCATATTCTGTTAGCTGCCCGGATCTGAGTATAGAGCTTGTGGCACAGCGCACACATTGGCTTTGCAAATATATCCCGCCATCCTTTAGGCACTATATTGGTATTCCATACCAACCTTGTGGCCTCTGCTCTTATTTCCTCCGCAAGATCCAACACATCCAATTTTGAGGCGCTCCTGAGCCTTGCCAATACACTCATGCTCTTTCCTCACTTTCGCAAATTATACCCCGCCCCTGGGAAGGGGGCGGGATTGATCCATGATTATTCCGTGATTCGGAAGCAGACGGGCACCCAGAGAGCGTCGGAGCAACTGTAGCTGCTGGCACCTCCATTGCCGTAGACAATGCAGGCATAGGTAGAATGGCCCGCACACACAGACAGCAGCCACCAGTTGGCCCGGCTTCCTCCGTCACCGGCCCCCTTGATCCGATTCTTCCAACTGTTCGCAAAAATCGGATACTGCACCGCCTGGCCTTCTCCCCATGGCTTTGTTGCCCAAATCAGTGAGCCAAACACTTCATATTCACACGGGATCCACAGTTTCCCTAAATCCTGCCACCCCCATGAGGTTGAATCATTCAGCTTTCCGGATGCAGAATATCTCTGCTCTAAAAGGAACCGCTTGGAGCTGATAACCGCCCGCACCTCTGCCGGGAGCTTTGCCTCTAATCCGGCCAGGAAGCTCTTCACGGTTGACTTGTTATAGGGATAAGGATCCGCTGAGGTTCCGTTGTTATCGTTTGAAGTGAACCATTGCACAGTATCCGGGTAACAATCTTTTGAGATCCAATCAATATGCCACCCTACCTCCTGATCACAGCACCGTGTATATGTATTTATACCGGCAATCTGCATTTTGATCAGATAATTCCCCATGTAAATGGGTATATAGTCCTCTACATGCAGGCCATCAATGTTATGGGCTGCAAGCCTGGTTTTAATCCACCGCCACGGATCAGAAAATCCGGCAATCTCCTCAGCAAATTCCACTGTAAGATCCCGGCCCTCATAGGTGCGATCTGCTGCCTCTATGGCATAATTGGTATGCTTATTCTCAAAATTGATCTGCTCTGCACCGTATTCATCCCCTTCCTGGGTGTACGGTGTTACGTCATTATAGCTCTTGGTGCCATCCTCGTTCTGCACCTCTCCAAACTTGCGATCTGCCGCAAGCTCTTTGTTGATCACGTCATCCACATAATCTGTTTTTAATACTGACATAATGCCCTCCTATTCGTTAAATAAATGATTGCCGCCCAATCTCCTGGGCAGCGTTCTTTTTCTTTTCGGTTCCCGTGGATTCCCAAACGGGAAATATTCACGGCCCGCAATTAAAGGCAACCTCCTCTCTCTGATTTCTTTTTCTTCCTCCCGTGGTATCTCCGGATCCTTCAGCGGGAAATACTGATCGCCCAACCTGAAGGGAAGCCTTCTCAATTCTGTTACCACCTGAGGCTCTTCATATGCTGAAGGGGCTTTGAATGGATAATATGCCCCGCCCAACCTTGTGCCCAATCCAAAGGGGAGCCTGAGCCGCTCCGGCTCTTTTGGCCGTGGTATCCTTGGATTCTTTAAGGGATAATAAAAAGCCCCCAAACGAAAAGGGAGCTTTACTGGCCGTGTGTAGAGGTTCCACATAACCTCATACAGCTTCAGGCAGGCCGATTCTAACCGGTTTAGATCGTCATAGCCAATAAATGCACCATTCTCCTCATATACCGTTTTTTGGCCTATCTCGCAATTTACAAAGGCATTGATCGCCTCCAAATTATCTGAAAGAGTGTTTATTTCATCAGCAAAAGGGTATTCCTCATATTTCCGATCCGGCATTGCCCTCACAAATACCGGCCAAAACTTACGGGCCACGGCCCCCAAAAATTCAATATTATTCTTGATCCGGTTAAAGTCCACGGTGTTGAAATAATCCCCGGCATAGTTCCCGGCTTCATCCTGCCTGGCCATCCAGTCTGTTTTTGGTGTTATCCATTCCATTTCACACATGCCTCCTTGCCACCAGTGTACCGCTCAGGGCCCCGGAATAGTTCAAGCCTACATCTTCAAGCCTTATCATTAAATTCTCTACATACCGGCTTTCTAGGTATGCAAGATCATTGGTATCCAGGATCGGATCTCCCCGGTACTTCAATTCATACTGATTGCCGCCCTTGTAGTAGGCCCCCACCCATTCCACCAGGTTCTTAGCGTCCTCTGCTGAGCTTATGAGCGGATTATTCCAGGTTTGAATGCTGCCGCTGTTATTCAGCTTTGTGGTTTCCTGAGAAGTGGTGATGTTGTACTCATATCCCCGCACCGTGATCACCGTCTTGGTATCCTTGGCCGGGGGCTTTGTGATCCTGACTTTGCACCAGTAAGAGCTACTTTCCACCACCACGGCCCCAAAATCCTGAATAGCCTCATTTATCATGCACACCGCTGAGAGGTTATGCACCGCATTACCGAAATTTATTTCAAATTCCCTCACTTCTCCTGCTGCCAATATGGTTTCTTCCGTTGTGAGATCCTTCAGCTCTGTGCCTCTTGTGTAGATTGTCCGGATCACCCTCAGCTCCTTCACCTTTTCCAGTTTGGTGCCGTTGGGTGTGGCCGTTAGATCGTCATAGGTGAGCCTATAATCCGTCTGACTTCCAAAAAGAATCTGCTTCAGGTGGATCCGGTTGTGCGGCTTTGCCCTGGTAAATTCAATTTCTATTTTGTCGGTGTCTATAAAATCATAGTAAACTATGGTTTTTTCCGTGATACTCTTGCTTTTGAACCGCTTCAGGCGCTTCCCATCGTTGAATGTGGTGATCGTAAATTCCACCGGCTGAATGCTTCCGAAAAGAAGAGTTAAGTTGTAAAAGGTATAGGCGCTTTCCATGGTGAGGGTGATCACCGGGTTCTCCTCAAAATATCCCTCCTCATTGCTTATGGATTCGCTTACATAGCCCACCTCCATGAAGTTCTTCCCCCTGGGCATAAAATACTGCTGCCTGCCTACCTGGGAATAATTCTGCTCAAATGCCGCATATTCAGAATATGGCCGCTCTTTCAGCAGGCACTCAATACTGCCGTACTCTGCCACCTGGTTTGCCGCCACCTCCTTCTCCGGTTCAAAAGAGGATTTCAGCATGATAATTCCATCCCGGTTTTGCATTACCACGCTTCTCCCGGCATTGGCAATGAGCTGAAGGCATTCCTTGTGTTTCACCATAGGCAGCGGATTGTATACTATAACCTTTTTCAGGTATGGATCGATCCAGTACCCCTCCGGGAGCACTCCCGCATCCTCAAACACATCCACCGCCAAATCAAAAAGGGAGATACCTTCAGGCCGGTACTCTCCCCTTTTATATTCGTCATTCATATACTCAAAAATATCCACAGCGCCAAACTTTGCCAGTTTATCATCGGCACTCCACTCCTGCATGAAGAGGGTGCCACCCTTTACCCACTCAATGCTTCCATTGTTCAGGGTGTAGCCATAATATACGGCCATTTCCTGGCCGGTTTCCATGTAGTTAATGGCACTGTCATCATTATCCACATTATAGTATTTATCCATGTTTTCTATGGTCA
>BLLT01000151.1 GCA_011958945.1 Lachnospiraceae bacterium
GCATAGGCACTTATGCGAGTGCGAAGTTTGAGTCATTAACTAATGAAGCAATGGAATCGTCTATATTCATAAAATGATGCTGTGTGATTATTTGATGAGGGAATTTACTATATTCATTTGTGTATGATGAGGAATTTTGTGTTATAAAATCTGCTTGGGTCATTTTGGGTTCCCTTTTCTTTATTTATAGAATTTTATTTGTGCAGAGCTGTTAATTAATTATCTGGGTCATCAGAAGAATCGAACAGCCCATTGATCTGCTCATCAGTGATTGGGATAAATTCAATGGATTCCAATGCTTCAACTTTTTCTCCTAAATATGCAATGTTATTTTGGAGAATGTTTAAATTTTCAATTAGCTCATTTAATTGAGTTTTTATGGATTCTATTTTTTCATCAGAATTTGATATTTGGTTAAGGCGCTGCATCATTTCAGCAACCCTTCGATCAGTAGACTGTATGGAATATAGAAGAGAGCGGTATAGAGAAATATCACTTTCATCTATGGAAATATTATCATCCAGCCCAGCCATGACATTTAGTTCAGCCGGGAGCGTTGACCAAGAATATTGCATCCCCCTTTCATCAATATCCTTTTTAAACTCAACTACAAAATGCACTTTGCCTGATTTTTTGGTAAGGTGATTTGATATATACCATGAGAGCAGTATGGAATTGTCATCCACTTCTGTTTCGCTAATAGTATAAACCCCGCGTTCCTTTAAGGCATTATTGTATGATATGCTACAGACCCTGGTGCTGAAATCGCACCCGTCGAAATAGCGCGGTACCCTAATTTTTACGACTTCGGCATTATTGTCTGACACTACGCCGATGTTATACAATTCTTGTGGTATTTTTATTGTCCTGGTATCAGGGTTAATAATTATTTCTGGTTCATAGATTCTTGAAGTGTTCAGTTGAAATCACAGCCTTTCTTTTATATATTATTGTTATACAACGGGTAAAATTTCATTAATGATAGCGTAGAAGTCCCAGAACCGAAATCATGGGACACTGACTTAATAATGTATTGTTCAGGGGTATTTGAGTTAGAATTTTGATACATTAGTTTGATATTCACATCATAAAATGGAACAAGATTTGTAGTAAGGGTTATACTGTCCGTTAATCTACAATTTTTCCAGTTTTCCCATTTTGCACGGGATAGGGCAAGAGAATCTGACGTAATATGTTCATATTCGCCACCTGTTTTGACATCCAAAATTTCCCCTAACTTCTGTATTTTAAATGGCGAATCTGGGATAATTTCAAACTCTATTGATTCACAATTATATTTTACCTGAAAATACTTTTTTGAATATCTCTTACATACTGTTCCATCTGGAAAAGCGTAATCGTTCCCAACAGTTCCATCAGTTAAAACATTTATTCCATGCGCTTGCCAATGCCCTAGAAGATATGCGTAAAATACTGTCTGTCCATCAACTCTTTTGCTTTTAATCTTAAAAACAAAAATAACATCCTTTTCTAAAGTATTGGCTGAAATAGGAATGTCTGTATTTTCATCAAGGATATCTATTGCTCCTAGATTATTGACATTTAACATTGGGCTTTCCATATTGGTGGATGATATTTTGACAGCTATTTTATCACCATTATAATAATTTTCGTCATACCCTTCAATGGAGCAGCAGTATATATTGTCATTGTAACTGCATTGTTCTGTATAAAAATCTGCCTCAATTACTTTCCCCCATACTTCGCATATGTTCCTTACCTTTGCCATATCTATGCTTGTGTTCTCCGATATAAGGATCCGCTGCATAAACTCATTGCTGAAAACAATATCATCTGCATAGCAGCTTGGGACCATACGGCATATGAATACATTGTATTCATCAAAAAACATTTCATAGTTTGGGTATAAGTCACGGAGTTTCTCTAGTATGGACAAAACAGTGCACCCGCTTGAAAATTCCAGGTCATATGGTATTGTGTTCCATAAGGGGTTTTCGTTTCTGTATTGCTGCCAGTTATCGTTGTTCTGCGGCAGCGCCTTATACTCACCAACCTCGTCAACCATGTAATTATTTATGCCGCCTAATTGCCTTAGGACAGTTACGATTGCTTCACGTATAATGTTGTATTTGATGACTTCCCCCGTCTCCCCATTTTCTTCATATGCAGGGATTTTAGTTGTCAATGCCCCTATCTGCCCGTTTTTTGTTCCATCAATTTTAGACATATAATCACTACATGTAATTGATAGCTGGTTAGTGGAGGGGTCATAAGACCCAGATGTGCTTGTATAGACATAATGGCCAAGTGGATAGTATATGTATTCTTTAGTTCGTATATCCATAATGCCAACATGTAATCTGATTTCTTTGTTTATCCAAATTAATCCATCCTCTGTAATCCGTGCATCATTTCTGTCATACAAAGTTGGGATTAATGATGCAGAGAATGTTCTCCGAATAGAAGAGGAACTATCAATGGAGGAAGTTCCGCCAACAATAGTTCCTTTTAAAGTGTCAAGTATTGTTTCCCCATCATCTTTCAACACCTCAATTTTTAATAAAAAGTGCTGTGGCTTTTGGAGTATTAGTGTTAAATCTTTTGCAGTAATCATTTGTTCCACCATTTTTCTTCAATATCAGACAGGTTTGTATAGTATAAATCCCTCTCGGAATTATAATCGCCAATTTCTGCCCACTCAAAAGATATGTTCCTATTCTGATATGTGGTATCTGCCGTATCTGTTGGGTCGCCAGTAATTATCATTAGCCATATCCTTCCATCGAAATGTTTTAGGATTTTTGGCATCCCGTCAGCAAGGAAATCCATGATTTTTCTTTGGTAAGGTATCCTCAGGGCATCATCAACCACTAAATCACAATTCTCATCATCCAGTTCAATGAACATGCCCTTACAGCTTCCCTTATCATAATTTGAAACAGTGTTCCTGATATATGTTGGGTATCTGTTGTGGATTGTTTCGTTGATAGAAGAGGGGATTCTTCTGGTAGTGTCGCAGTATCCGTCAGTAGCCGGAGTTCCAAATATGCAGTTTTTTTCAACTATGAATATATCATTAAATTCAGAATCAACAAATGTAGTATAATATGTCCCTTCTTCTAGCCCATGGAATACTGGGACTACTGCATATTCATACTCCACATGGCATGCATTCGTGTAGTCGTTTCCCCTAAGGCCTTCGGTGAAATCTTCAAGCGTGCGGACTTCCCTTACAGCAATAGTGTTCCATCTGAATTTCTCAGTGTTCCTCCGCTTAATAAGAAGATGGGTCACTGTCCTCAGATTCCAGTCAACATTCCCGGCATTTGTGGAATTATTGAAATCTGCATGGAATATAGTGTCAAAATCCCATTCATCCGGGCAGTCCATAGAGGGCCTGGAGTCAGATTCCCTTGTTATATATAAGCAGTCATAAAGGCCATTTGCAAGCCTAATATATGTGATATTATTTACATGCGTCGGCGTGAGGGCAATAGTATCGTTATCAGCACCAAGCAATGTCTGTGAAACAAAAAACAAAAATATCACCTCCTCAATTCCATATGTCATTTATGTCAGCATCTGGCGGCTCTTCTTCAGAATAAAAAGCAGCCATGTCATCTTTATTGACAGGATAGGTAAACAGGTTTGGCGCATCAACCCATATATCATATACGTCAGGGGTTGGTGGCATTTGCTGCCCATACCATATATTTTCTGTATCAACGTAATCTGGGTCTGCAATTATTTCCAGCTGGTAAATGTCATTTACTTTCCGTATCCATACGCAAACCATGTCAGTGGGGTTAAATGCAATGGCATCAGAATATAGGATATAATGCCCAAGCCCATTTGGAACATCCAGCTTAAAGCGGGTTGTGCCGTCTTCGTATAAATAGGAGCTTACAATAATGGAATATTTTGTGTTCCTGAGTTCCAAAATAGTAGCTGTCTGGTTTAAGTACATGCCCCTTAATTTTAATGTAAAGTCCCCGTCTATAACGAAACCTTTGTCATAGTATATCCCCTCATTGTCACCCCTTAAATCTATCATCCCATTCTCAAAATGGAATGCTTTACTGCCATTATATTGTATGACAACTATGTTAGTATGATATTTGATGTAGCCGTGCAGCGGGTCATTTTCGGCATATATAATACTATACTTGCCCGGACGCCTATAGTCTGTGTATATTTGAATATACCCAGTATCTATTTCCATTCCATTTACGGTCATCCCATGGCAACGGAAATAATATACAGTATGGTTATCAAGCCCTTTATACTGGTACCTTATCTTTGTGCTGTCATACATGGTTTCGCTTTCCGATAACAGTGTTTTTGTACCGTCATACAGATAAAATTTAAAAGATTGGATATCCTCATAATCCTCCTGCAAATAATATATCTGGGCATCGTAAAATGCAGACTGCAATATCTGCCCGTTTTCTAACCCATAAAAATAGAAGAGTGGTGTCTTCAATGTCTGGAAGTATGATTTGTCAGATAATTCACTTGCAGTATCATCCACATCAAATGTCTGAAACTGTGCAGCCCATTTTTTCCCGTTTGTAAGAGTGCTGGCAGGGAGGGTATGGGTATGGGGGAATGTGCTTATTTTCCTGTCATATATGGGTTCCATTGAATCTGCATTATATATGATTAGGCGGTTTGCATATGGCTGGCTGCCAGCCCATGAAAAGCTGAACGTCTTATCCACGGATGCATCAAAAGGGGCTATTTTGTTTACTGTTGGTTTTGCCATTTCTATCTTCATACCTCCTCCATTTAGTATAGCCTGGTTCTCATTTGACCCCGCATATATGCATGTCTTCCAATCTGCCGCATGGTATCTTTACCCATACGTATTGCCCGATTTTAAGTGCCGTATTAAGCGCGGAACATTTCAATTTTCGTTCAGCGCCGCCATTATCAATAATATTATAGGTACCGTCATTATTTACTGCCTTTATAACAGATGAAAATGTTCGGTCATATGCATGCGTATGGCTTTGGGTTGCTTTTACAATCTGTTCTGCCAACATTTCTACCGCATTGATGTTCTTGTTCGATGTATGCATGTCCTGCCTTTCTTAAAGGGATAGAAATGTTCTACCCCTTTATAAAATATATTTTTATACCTTATGCATTTTCTGCAATATCTTATTGGGGAGCCGCAATATCAATTCATCAGAAAGCCTATCAGCATCCTGGACTTCATGAAGGTGGATGTCGCCGATTGCTATTTCCGTGCGGTTCATGGTATTGCTGTGGTTAACCATCTCCACAGCCTTATCTACGGGTCCAGCGGTTTTTAGCATGGCATTGGCAGGCTTAATGAATGCACCCTTGTTTTCCCGGAAATACCCCTCAAACTTTTTCTGCATCCAGTATAACCTGTCATCCGGGGTGATTGGGTATATCATCTCACCGTCGGGTTTTACCATGCTTCCGTCCATCCGTCTGACTGTTCCGTCCGCATATGTTTCAAGCATTTCGCCCTTGTTTGACATGATGCGCCTGGTCTGCTCTTCATTGAATATTATGGTGCCTTTCGGCAAATTGCTTATGACAGGCTCCGTTGTCAGTTCTGCTGTCCCATCAGGGTATACCGTAAGCTCGGGCTGGCCGTATTCGGAACGGAGCGCGTTTTTCTCGTCATGGGGCAGGCCTTTGTACCTGCCTGTGCCTTCTGCATAGGGAGTAACGGTATTCCCAGACACGGAAACTCTTGTGGGAGAAAGGGAAGGGGATGCTTTTTGGGCAAGGGAATTCAATGCGTTTGCGGCAGCTTTACATTTTTCCTGTATGACCCTTGCCATTTCTGTGACAAGTCTAATGATTTTGTCGCATATTGTCTGGATGGAGTTGTCACCGTCTGTCGCGAAGTCATTAAATGCCTTAAGCCATGGGTCTTTCAGCTTTTTGGCGACTTCAATGCCCCCAGACTCTATTGTGCCTATGATGCTCCCGTCACTGGCCTCAGACTCCCCGTTGCTGTCACTGGGCTTATTGCCATTTTTGTCATCGCCACCGCCTACGCCGATTATTTCGGCAAGGCGTTTTTGGAGATCCACCCATGCAGGGATATATTCCTCTGTAATGACACGTATCTGCTCAGTGAAGGCATCGTTGCCCCTCTGGAGGGCTCTTTCCAGTATGCCCATCTGCTCGCTTATGGATGACACGGCAGAAAGTATTGCGGAGGCAAGGCCCATGAAGCCTGTGCCTGGCTTTCCCTGCGTGTCGGATGCACTGCCCCCTGACAGCGGGTCGCCGTTGCCGGCTGTCATAACAGCGCCTGACCCAACGATGGAGCCAAAATCTATCTGCTGGAATTCTGCGCATTTTACGGCAATCTCTCCAAAGGCGGACGCGATATCCCTTAGCTTCTGGGCATACTCGTCATCGCCGATTTCCGGGAATATAATGTTATTAAGGAGGGAAGTAAGTCCCATAATCAGGCTGTTCAGCTTTTCAAGCTCCACGTTTAATGGTGTGATGCTCCCGGAGGTTCTGTCTATGCCTTCCTGGATGATGCCTACCGCACTGGATGCTTCGCCTGCACTTGTGGCAAGGCCTGAGACAGATTCCCTTATGTCCTCCACGCTGCCCCCCAGCCCTTCCAGTGTAACTGCCCCAAAGTTTTCAAATGCGCTTTTGGTGGATTCAAGGTAGCTGACGGATTCCGCGTTGACGCCGGCAAGCCTTGAAAGCTGCCCGATTATTTCGTCATTCCCGCGGTTCATGTCCGCAAGGATGCCAATATAAGCCCCCTTCATCTTCTCGAATTCTTCCTGCGAGCCGTTCAGGAGTGCGTCCATGTTTATGCCAAGTTCGGAAAGCGTGGCTTCCAGCCTTGCGTTTTCGGACAGTTCCAAAAGTTCCTCGAACTGTGACTTGTATTGCTCCATGCCCTTTACCATGGCATCGTACTGCTTTTCCGTGCCGGCAATCAGCTTGTCGTAGTAGTCATTTACCCTGTCCGCTTCCTGGTCCAGGAGGTCTATCTGTTCCTGGAGCAAACCTTTCTGTTCTTCAAGCAGCCCTATCTCTTTCTCTATTTTCGAGATGTCAATTTCAAGCTTTGCGTCCTCCACTTCCTGTTTTGCGTCACGGATGCCGGCCGTGTCGGCTTCATAGGACACCTGCCCGTCCTTATAGACAAGGGAGGCCTTCTGGTTCTGCATGCGCTGCAAATCGTATTCTGCTTTCTGTAGGCCAATGGCACGTTTGCGTTCCCCGTTGGCATCCTGCATGGCCTTGATTTCTTTTTCCTTGGCTTCTATTTCCTTCTCGATGCCTTCTATTTCATTTTCAAGCTGCCCCTTCTGTGCCTCTATGGCTTCAAGCCTGGCATCGCGCTCCGCTTCAAGCGCGGATACGGCGGCATCCTTTTCAGCATTGATTGTGTCTATGCGACTGTCAATCTGTTTTGTGATGTAGCTGAAAGCGGATTCGTAGAGGGATTTCATGCCGTCAAGGTATTGGTGCTCGTATTTTTCGTATTCTTTCAGGTATTCCTCTTTGTCGCGGAAATATTTGAGGTAGAGGCGCCGCAAGGCATCCAGGTATTGCTTTTCCGTGATTTTGCCACGGGCTTTTAGGTCATCAAGGTCTTTTAGTTCCTTTTCGAATGCTTCCAAATAAGTGGCCGCCGCTTCTTTCCCAGCGCTTCCTGCTGCCCTGGAACCGCCGCCTACACCTTGGAAATCAATCTGCACATTATTTACGGCATTATTTACTTCATCTATAAGCATCTGGTAGTCGGTGTCTGTAAATGATGTATGTGCCTTTGCGTTCTGCTCTTCCATATGTGCTATTTTTGCGGCTATTGCGGTCTGTCCATATACTGTTGCAAGTTCCTTCAGCTTTTCTATCTTCCCATTTACGTCAAGCCCCTGTGCATTGAATACTTGCTCTGCGACAACTAATTGGAAGAGATAAGTTTTGGCAATCTCTGATGCACCAGCATGTTTCAGGAATTCAGAGGCATCATCTGCCGTCACATTGGCAAGCTCTTTGCCTGTTTCGGCGAGGAGTTGCTCCTGTAATGCAAGCCCTTCCATTTTTGCGTTTAATGTTTCATATGCCACCTCATTAGCATTGGCAACGCCCATGGACTCTAACATGGATGCGATAAGCTGTACGGTGCTTTCATCCATGGAATCCATAACGTCCGTACTGTTAAGGACGGAAGATGCAAAGGAATCAAATGCTCTCTGTATATCATCTGATTCAGAAGATGTGTCAGTAAGGACTTTTACAAGGTTATCAAAGGAAGAGTAGTCTATGCTGATCCCTAATTCTTTATTTCCATTCAGTTCATCCAGTTTGGATTTGATGGAATCTAACATAGACAAGTCTACATTTTCAAGAGTAAATCCGTCATCTGTGAAGATGTTTTGATATGCAGACTGTAAGGAATCGAATGCTGGTTTGAGTTGGGTGTTAAGCTGGTCTACAGTTTGGGAGATGGAGTGGGGTGAAATACCAGTTCCACTAACAAATGCATCAGCCATTTCTTCCTTATACGTCTTTACGACAGAAATAAGGTCTTCTAAAGTGAGTCCATTTTCTTTTAGGTATTTATCAACCTCTGAAAAATTTGATGATAATTCATCTTGTGTCAGTTTACCTGAGTCTGCAAGTTCAACTAACTTTTGTTTATCTTCAGCTAAGATATCTTTATTAAGGAAATTGACAAGATTTTGTCCTGGAGATAAAAGTAAATCATCAATTGCTTTTAATTGCCATGTGATATTATCCAGTTCGTCACTTGTATCTCCAGCAGCTTTTAAATCATCAGAGAATTCCTGTAATTCAGTTCTGTCATCTCTGAGTTCATTGGCGATTTCGGCAAGTTTATCTTCATACTGCTTAATGCCTTCAGCATCATTATTTTGCACAGCATCTTTTTTGAGTTTGATATAATACTCATATTGAGCAATAAGATCAGCCAATGTACCAGAGCCACGCATAGCGCCTGTGCTTTGCTGTGAAGCAGCATATGGCACAGACTGTGAAGAAACTCCGCCTGTAAGATAGGATGATGCCGGAGTAGTTTTAGTGTCTTTATTATTGTATAAGGACCTGTACTCGTCCACTGTATCACGATTTACATTCCCATATTTCTGATTATATTTTTCTTTTGTCAGGTCAGCAACTTTTTGGAGTTCATATTGTTCTTGATCTTCAAGATACTTTTGGCGTATTCTTAGTTCTTCATTCTGGTCTTTAAGTCTCTGTAAATCTTCTTTGTCCGTAATGGAAAGAGAAGAGGGATCTAGTGCTTCCAGTTCCTTTATCTTGTTCGTTGTGTTGTCAATTTCACCATTGACAGAGGATAATTCTGACTGTGTGGTGGATAATGTCTCTTTTGCGTTGTCGAGTCTGTGAATGTAATCGTTTATTGCGGTTGCTGTTAGTTGGACAGCTTTTGTAAATGCCCACATAGCAAGCATATTTCCTGCCATCTCAAGTGCTTGAAGTGCTACTTTACCTGCTTTGGCGGAGAGTGTCTGTGTTTTGATTGCTTCGTTGTGAGCGAGAGCGGAGGCACGGGCTTGTTGGTTGGCTTTAACAAGATTGCTTTGAGTACGAATTTGTCCTTCTGTTTCCTGACCCCATTTTGCAATCCATTTTTGATTATCATTTAGTCCATTAGAATAATCTTGCCAAGATTTTGTACCTGCTTTTACTTGTTTATCTACATTATTTAATTCATTTAACCAATGATCAAAGTCAAAGTTTTCTTTATCTATTTTTGGTATTAAGTTATTAACATCAATTAATTGTTCTTTTATAGATTCTTTGCTTGGATACAACCTTTTCCATATACTCTCTGAATCTTTGAATGAACCAACCAAATCCCCCGTTGCCTGAAATGCCTTATTTATATCGGTTATTCTACCAACAATAGCTGTACCAAAATCATTAAATGAACGTCCAAATATTCCCCATTTAGAACTTATTTTATCTATATCACTGTTGAATGTTTTAAATATCATACTAGTATATTTACCGTTGTGGAGACGGTATAACTACTTGCGGAGAGTAGTTTTTGTAAGTTGTGGAGACTTAGAATAAGGTTGTGGACACCTTATGAACTTTATGATAGAATAAGTACTAATTATAACATATATTGGAGGAATCGTTAGTGGTTGGTTATTGCAAAAAATGTGGTTTTATTGGTGCCATTGCTTTGAATAAAAAATGTAAAAACTGTGGCATGAAGCTAATTACTTTATCAGAAGATATGAAACAAAAATACAATATCTTTACCGATGATTGGTCTTCATTTGTATTTGGAATTCGTAAATTAAATAGTGAAGATGAAAAAAAATGTAAGGTAGATGAATTACTTGCTCGCAAAAACAATT
>BLLT01000152.1 GCA_011958945.1 Lachnospiraceae bacterium
TATAGGAGTAAATATTATAATATTTTCGTCGTTTTTAACATATAATATGTCCTATTGTGATGGTAAAATCTATGTGGTATAATGAATCTGCACAAATCATATTTTCAAATCTAAGGAAAATAATTATTATCTATGCTGAATGACATGGCTTTTAGGGGCAGATTTGTGATGTGCTGATAGGATGAGGGGGAGAAAATGTATTTGATAGCCGTTTGTGATGATGATGAGATAGAACTGAATAAAACGGAAAGCTATTTATCCGGCTGGCAGGAGGAACATCCGGAGCTGCAGCTGCAGATAGACCGGTTTACCAGTGCGGAAGAACTGCTTTATATGTTGAAGGAAGAGGCATATTATCCGGATTTGCTGCTGTTAGATATTTATATGCCGGAAAAATCGGGCATTGAGTTGGCCAGGGAATTACGGGGGATGGGGAATGAAGGGAAGATAATTTTCCTGACCACATCCAAAGATCATGCATTGGAGGCTTTTAGTGTGAATGCCGTCCAGTATCTTTTAAAGCCGGTAAAGGAGCAGGAACTGTTTCGGGTATTAGACAGGCTGATTGCGGATGAAGAGGTGAAAAAGAAGGACTATCTGCTGCTGAGGATTGAGGGGAAGATTTGCAGGGTATTGTTAAATAATATCATATATTGCGAGGCGCAGGGGAAGAATCAGAAGCTGTATTTGGAAGACAATACACATCAGAAACTGCGGATGTCCATGACAGAAATATATGGAATGCTTTCAGGGAGGCAGGAATTTGCGAAAGTGGGCGTTTCCTATATTGTGAATCTGAACCATGTGGACAGTATGAATGCCCAGGAGATATGTCTGGATACCGGGAGAAGTATCTATTTGCCGCGGGGGGCATACCAGCCTTTGCGGGAACAGTATTTTAGATATTATTGCGGGGAAGGAGAGAGGGGATGAGCATACAGGGGATTGTATCCGTATATTTGCTTCATGCAGTTTCTATTATGCTGCTTTGCCGTTCTAAGTATAATAGGCGAAAGACAATAAAAATATGCGCAGCGATGGCAGCTGCCCAGATGGGGGTTGCCTTCTGGGCGGATTTATACCTTAAAGGTGCGGTATGGGTGTATCTGGTATTTATCATTACATTTGCAATTTTGATGGTGGAAATTTTCTGGCTGTCGGCGGAGGGGGTTGCCAAGACTTTATTTTTTTGTATGACTTATGTACAGATCTTCCTGGTAGTGGCATACATGGCGGGCATGCTGGGAAATTGGCTGTTCGATAGCCATATAGGGGCGACCGCATATCTGAGGGCGCTGCTGCATGTGGTACTGCTTGCCGTCTACGTGCGGTTTTTAAGGGATAAGTTTGAGATAGTTCGGCAGGAGGTAACGAAGGGGTGGTGGCCCATGTGTATACTTTCTATCCTGTATACCATATATATCAGCAGTGTCGTAATGAGGGCCCAGGCAGATTATTTTCGCGGAGTGGAAATACTGCCTTTCTTTTTGCTGCTGGCAGCTATCCTGGCAGGGTATTGGGTGATTTTTAACACTATTTATTATATGAGGAAATCAGCTTTACAAAGTAAGATTGAACTACAGGAAAAGATACTTATGCAGAAACTGGAGATTATGGAGGATGTGGAACGGGAAACAAGGAGAAAACGCCATGATTTTCGGCATCACATGCTCAATATCGCCGAGTTTGCAAGGAACGGACAGATGGAGGAACTGTTGGTTTATCTGGACAAATACTACGTAGAGGTGGAGGATACGGAATCTTTGTTTTTGTGCGCCAATTCTACCATAAACCACATCCTGACGGTTTATGTCAGCCAGGCGAAAAAGAAGGGCATACGGGTGACCTGTGATGTTTCAGTGAAAGAGGAAATAGGAATAAACGATGTGGATTTGGTGGCGATTTTAGGAAACCTGTTGGAAAATTCCGTACATGGCTGTTTGGAAGCGGGGAAAGAAGAAATGTATATTTTGGTGCGCATTCAAATGAAGGCGCAGAAATTTTCCGTTTTGGTGGAAAATACGTGCAGGGAGAATATCCATTTTGAAAACGGACTGCCCAAAGCGGAAGGAAGAGAGGGGATAGGAGTTTCCAGTATTGTGAAAAGTGTGGAAAAATATGGTGGGGCAATAGATTTTGGATGCCGGGACGGACGGTTTGTCAGCAGGGCGGTAATGCTGATGCAGAGTTAGGCCGATTAGTTTTTTACAAAACAGGAAAGTCGATTTGCAATCGGCCGTAGGGGAAAAAGATATAGCAAAGCATTCCCAAAAAAGTGCATTCCATTCCAAGAGCCTTTTCGATGGCAGATATTCTGGTATAATACGCACAAGGTTACATGCTGCAGAATTAAAAAAATGTAATTTTTTATTGTGAGGGGAAATTGCAAAAACGGTGTAACGCAATTGGAAAACCGAAAGCTGACCGGGGGGAATGAAAAATGTTAGGTGGCAGTTATTGGATATCGCTTCTGCGCAATGCAATAGGAGCAATGTTGATGATGGCTGTTTTTTTGCTGTTGGATAGGCCCAGATATCCCATGAAGAGAACAATTCTGTTTTACATCATATTCGGGGTATTTATGGTGCTGGGCTTTAGCGCCTGGTATGTGCTGGACTGGGAGGGTTTTGTAAGGTTCGCAGGCCTGGCCTGTATGCCGCCGATAGGGATTTTTTGCGGGCTGCTTAGCGAGGATGGGATTTATTTGTCCTTGTATAAAATTTCCCTCGGCTTTTATTTGCTTTCCGTGTGCGTATTTTTGGGGGTGGATATTTCCCGCTTGCTGTTTCACTGGAATATGTGGGCGGATATACTGATACGTATTTTGCTGGCGGCAGCGATATTGCTGTTTATTGTCAAGCAGTTTCGGAAAGCTTTTTTTGAAAGGCTGGACTTTCTGCAGGGGGAACTGGATTGGTTCAGCACAGTTACGCTTATTATGTCTGTGATAATGGCTTCTTTTGCGGCTTATTGGCCTGCAGACCGGGATTTTACACTTTATGGTATGGTGAGGATTTTTGTTACCATGTCCATGGCAGGTATTATTCAGTACCTTATTTTTTACCTGTACTATCATCTGGGGGTGGAGCATTGTTACAGGGCAGAGAAACAGTTGTTGGAAATGAACGAGCAATTCCTTTACCGCCAGCTGGAACTGGAGAGGAAATCCCAGGAGGAGGCGGCCAGAATCCGCCATGATGTGCGGCATCATTGCATGCTAATCAGGGAATATGTGAAAAGCAAGGATATGGATAGCCTGCTCTCTTATCTGGAGCAGTACAGGGGGGATACGGAGAGCACCAGGCCGCAGCGGATTTGTGCAAACAGGGCGGTAAACGGAATATTGAAAGCTTATGTCGGTTATGCCGAAAAGGAAAATATACAGGTAACGATGAAGGTGGATGTGGCGGAAAAACTAGCTATCCGGGATATTGATTTGGTAGCTATCCTGGCCAATATTTTTGAAAATGCGATTAAAGGCTGTTTGGACTCGGGGAAGGATCAACAGAGGATACATATAGATATTTCCCAGAAAGGGCACAAAATAGTAATCCAGTGCAGGAATTCCTGTGCACCGGATGTACATTTCCGCGGAGGGCTGCCCAAGCCGGTGAAAGGGGATGGCATAGGGGTATCCTGTATCATGCGGACAGCATCCCGTTATGACGGGGAGACGGATTTTTGTGTAAAAGACGGAATGTTTATCGTGCGGGTTCTTCTGAACCAGCCGGTTTAGGAATTTACATAAGGAGGCAGGCAATATGATAAAAATAGAAGAAATCTTAGAAAAAGCAGGGGCCGCAGGAGCCAGCGATGTGCACCTTACTGTGGGGAGTGCCCCCAGGATGCGTGTGAACGGGAGTCTGGTTTCCATGCCCTATGACATACTATCTCCGGAAGATACTATGGAAGCGGCAAAGAAAGTGATGAGCCGGGAGCAGATGGAGATTTTCAATCAGCGGGGCGAATATGATATGTCCTTCGCCCTTGGGGAGACGGGACGATACAGGGTGAATGTGTTCCGGCAGCAGGGGGCGGCGGCTCTGGCTTTCCGACTGGTGGCGACTAAGGTGCCTTCCCCGGAGGAACTGGGGATGCCCGCATCCATTATCGAACTTTCCCAGAGGAAAAGAGGGCTGGTCCTGGTCACAGGCCCCACAGGAAGCGGAAAATCCACTACCCTTGCAGCGGTTATCGACAGAGTGAACCAGAGCAGGGATGCACATATTATTACGTTGGAAGATCCTATCGAGTACCTTCACCCTCACAAGATGTCCATGGTAAACCAGAGGGAAATCGGAATCGATACGCAAAGCTATGCCGATGCATTGCGGGCAGCCCTCAGGGAAGACCCGGATGTGATATTGGTAGGGGAGATGAGGGATTATGAGACCATCAGTGTGGCGGTTACGGCAGCGGAGACGGGGCATCTTGTATTGTCCACCCTGCATACCATTGGGGCGGCCAGTACGGTGGACCGGGTTATCGATGTATTTCCGCCCCATCAGCAGCAGCAAATCCGTGTGCAGCTGTCCAATGTGCTGGAGGCGATTATTTCCCAGCAGCTGATTCCAAGGGCGGACGGGAAAGGGCGGGTGGCAGCTTTCGAAGTATTGCATGCCAATACGGCCATACGGAATTTGATTCGGGAAGGGAAATCCCATCAGATTGCAAATATTATGCAGACAAACCGGCGGATGGGGATGATTACTATGGATGATGCCATTGTGCAGCTGGTGAGGGAAGGGAAGATTACCAGGCAGATGGCGGCAGCCTTTGCCCAGGAGCCGGATTCCATAGAGGGAAAGTTTTAGACGTAATATAATTTATGAAGACGGAAAGTAGTCCGGACAGGAACTTTGCATTTCGTTCCCGCAGACAAGATTGTTTTGAGGGTCAAAGGCCCAATTGCCTGCAATGGGGGCTTTGACTGTAAGGTTTGTGCGGATGGATAAAGGCATAAAAACGGGAGTAGGGTAATGAAGAAGTTGTTTGATAAGTTGGGGAAAAAGGGATTTACATTGGTAGAACTTACGGTGGTTCTTGTAATCATAGGAATTCTTGCGGCTATCGGGATTCCTACGGCCATGCATTTTATCAAAAAAGCGGAGTACCGCAAAAACGAAGAGAATGCGAAGACGGCTTATCTGGCGGCGGAGTCAATGCTGACCTGGTATCGTTCCTCCGGGGAGTGGGAGGCTTTCCGGAATGAAGTGATGGCAAACGGCGTTGAAAATAATACGTTCCCGGCAGGAGATGAGCGGGAAGGGCGTATTTATGCCGTATCGGTAAACCATTGGGATGGAGTTCCATCCCAATCCCAGGAGCAGGCGATGAAACTGCTGGACGGGGGAGTATACAGCAAGGATTTCTTTAATGCGGAGATTGTTATAGAAATAGATGTGGAGTCGGGGCAGGTGTATTCGGCTTTTTATGGCACGCGCTGTGACAGCCTGACCTATAATGAGAATGCAGGGGAGGGGCAAAGGTGCATTAGCGCAAACGGCAGCTGGAGGGAACCGGATATCCGCAAGGAAGTAGTGCTTGGGTATTATTCCGTGGAAGATGTGGCCAATGTAGTGGAATTAAAGCAAGTGCGGCTGAAGGTGACAACCATTAACCTGATTAACAGCGAAACGTTGTCTCTCAATTGGACCAGTAACTCCAGGAATGACAACCTGGATGTAAAATATTTGATTACTTTTTATCAGAAAGACGATAATGGGGATAAGAAACTTTTTACCACAGAGGTGGAGTTGAGCGAGTTGAGTGGGCAGCTGGAAACAGTACCGTTAGAGGATGCGGGAATCTCCACGAAAACGGGGATGGTGAACTTAGAAGTGAAAGATCCCAATGCGGAGGATGTTTCATGGGGGAAATGGGCGTTCCCGCTGACCTATCAGCAGACAGGCGGCTCCAGCGGCAGGTTTTCCCTTGTATTGGACGGTATGATGACGGCGGAACTGGCAGAAGTGGTGGAAGCAAACAAGGGAACGGGAGATTCCGTTTCGGATGTGGCGCAAAAAGCCAGCACAAGCATTACCAGGCTGGGAGCAGTAGTACCGGCCCTGAAATCGCCGCAGGATATTTATGCGGAAATATTGGCGCAGCCGGCTTACAGGGAAATTACAGGGGAAGACGGCACAAGCATTACGATGAACATTACCGAGTACAAACCGAGCAGCCCGGTGCGTTCCAATACAGAAAATACATTATTTGCCAAAGCGGGCATGAAGACCCAGACGGGGGAGGACGGTACGGAAAGAACAGGGCTGGAAGCGGAAATCACCAGATTCCGCCATCTTTCCAATATCCGTTATTATGAGCCGGAGGAAGCGGCGGTATTCACCCTGGCCAGCAGGAACATGGACTGGACTTCCACAGGGGTGGGGATGTACGGCGTATCCAGGAACGAAACAGAGGAAGGCGGCGTAGCTTCCGGCTATGGAAAAGTGAAGTGGAGCAGCGTAGCCAATGAGGATAAGATTTTGGATTTCCCGTCTATCCCTCTGCTTGGGGAAAACCATAAACTGGAAGGAAAGAAGGGAATACAGGCCCAGTTGTCCAATTTACATTTGGGCACTGGCTCTATGCCTGATGACGAGCAGATAGGGAAATTATATTCTGGAACCGGCGGTGATAAGGTAACCCATTATCTGGGATTGATTTGCGAATCGGAAGGACAGATAGAGGAACTGACGCTGTCAGACCCGGTGCTGCGCCTTGTGGGCGGCAATAGGGAAGGAAATACCGGCGGAAGTGGAGACGGAACAGATGGAACTGGCGATACAGCCGGAGCGCTGGCAGGGGATATCCCGGAAGCGGTGGAAAATTTCGATGCCTTATATGGCGTGGGCATCCTTTGCGGAAGGAATCAGGGAAGCCTGAAGGATATTGCCATTAAGACGACCAGCCGGGAACATCAGACGGTGTTAGTGTGTTTAAAAGACAGGGAAGATGAAATTTCGGGAACAATAGGAGAAGCAAAGAAACCGGCTGGTATTGGCGGCCTGGTTGGTGTGCTTGCAGGGAAAAATGCGGACGGTTCTTTAAAGGAACTGACGGATGCGGATAAAATAACATTGAGCGGCCTTACTACGGAGGGGAAAGTCACAGGCTATCTGCCCAGCCCGGAAGGTGGTTCAGGAACGGCCAATCCGGATGGAACAGGAACAGGAAGCGCCAACCCCGGCGGCGCAGCGGGCGTAACCGCAGTGTCCGCAGAAGAGCGGGCCAAAGATTATACATACGGTATTGGCGGGATGTTCGGCTATGCATGGATTGGGAAAGGCAGCGGGAACGGAAGCGGCGTGCAGCTGGTAAAATGTACGAACTATGGGGATATCAACGGCAACCTTTTCACGGGAGGTATTGTTGGCTCGCTGAAAGGCGGCTTTGCTACAGAGGCGAAGAGCATAGTCAGCATCAGGGATAGCATTAATAACGGGCTTGTGCTTTGCCTGGTGAACTATAAAGAGGAAGATAACAGGTTGGAAGGCCGCTACTTCGGCGGTATCCTTGGCCATGGCGATGGGGCGCGGATTATCAACTGTGTTAATGCTTCCCAATACAGGGAAGATTTTAATGATACGAAAAAGGATGAACTGCTTCATGGGCATTATGTAGGCGGTATCATCGGTTATGGAAACAACAGCCAGCTGTCCGGGTGCAGTACCCGGAAGGGAAGTTATGTGCTGGGCTCCGATTATGTGGGAGGCATCGCCGGAGGCCTGTCCAATGTCCTGCAGGAAGCAATTACAGGGGAAAATAGTGAATCGGCGGGCGTTCAAATAACAACCAATGGGGGATACATAATCGGCAACCGGTATGTAGGCGGTATTGTAGGTAAGAATGACGGTTCGGCTTCCACCACTGTTGCCAATTGCATCAATAATGGAGTGGCTGCAGGCTATGACCGCTATATCGGCGGTATCGTAGGCTATAATGGAACAAATGGGGTTATAAAGGATTGCGCCAGCTATTTTTCCGATTACGGCGGTTTCATTTTTCAGATGATCGTGGACAAATGGAAGGCTGCCGGGGACTGTGCCGGAGGCCTGGCAGGATATAACAATGGTGAAGTGGTATTTAACAGCAACAGTGAGGGCATTCAGGTGAAGTCCATTTCCAGCATTGTAGTAGGTGACAATTATGTGGGCGGCGTTATCGGTTTTAACGATGTGGATGGTACGCTGGATGTTGCCTATACGCTGATTGGAGGCCAGATTCATGGATACGGCAATGCTGTGGGCGGCTGTATCGGGCTGAATGCTTCGGAGGAAATACTGGAAACGGAACTGGCCATCAGCCCTACCAGCATTAAGGGGAATTATCACGTAGGCGGCTGCATTGGTGCCAATGTGGTGAATTTAACAAAAAATAGGGCAATGACCAAGGTTAAGGCAGATAACCGGCTGGGCAGCATTACGGGAAATGCTTTCACCGGCGGCGTCATCGGGTATCAGAGGACATATACGGAGGAACAGCTGAAGGAAGAACTGAATAATGCCAATCCGGGGTGGCTCGGGCAGGCGGGAGGAAGCGGTTTTGGCGGGAACGGCTTATCCAGCCACGATATTTTTGGAAAGAATGGCAAAATTCTTCTCCTCTCTTACATAGAAGGCATAGAAGATGCGGCTTCGGAAGGGGATACTCCATCGGAAGCGGATGGGAACGGGAAGGGAACGGCAGGAAAACTGCTCCCTCTTCTGCGCGAGGATCATGTACCTGCGGAAGTTCTTACTTCGGAAAATGAGATGACCTTTACCATCGGAGATAGGATGAATGGGATGCAGACTGAATATAACAACATCCCGGTTTATTCTGACCTTTATACCGGGGGAATCGTGGGTTACTGCGAACGGGATAGCCGGATGCACATTGTAAACAGCAGGAACTCCGGCAATTTATCCAGGCGCTCCCAGGCACAGACTCAGGGAGATGGCGTGTCCTTAAAGGCTTATCTGGAGAGCCGGGAACTGGATGCTGAAATAAAGGAACTGGAAGGGGAAGACCTGAACCTGGAAATTTCCATCGGCGGGGGTATCATTGGCGCCAATCTGGAAAACCAGATTATCGACCATTGCATCAATACGGGAACTATGAACGGCTTTATCGGGCTGGGCGGCATCGTTGGCTTCAATGCGGGCGGCGTATTTAACTGCCAGCTGTCCGATAATTTCGGAAATCCGGGGCTGGATTACATAGGAGGCATCGCGGGTTTGAATGTACATGCGGGCGGAGCAAAGGAAGGCGCAGGCGGCATCGGCAGGAAGACCAGCACTTATACGGATGTATTAGGCAATCAATGGAATGATTTTACCTCCGGAACGGTTGCCCAGTGCAGCACTCAGGAGGGAAGGAATATTTCAGGCCGCAGTTATGTGGGCGGTATCGTAGGCTATAATCTGTCCGGGGCCGGGATGATATCCAACAGGAACAACGCTAACGTGACCGGGGCAGGCGATTATGTAGGCGGCATGGCAGGAGCCAACAGCGGCAGTATCTTAGTGGCGGAAAACGGCAATGCCAATCCGGCGTATGCCATTGCCGGCAATAACGGCCAGGGAATCGGCGGTATTGTGGGATGGAACAGGGCAAGCGGAATCATTGATGTGACAAGCGATAAAGAGGATGTTACGGAAATTGTTGCCGTGGATAACAATGTGAGCATCACCGGGAGAGAGAAGGTGGGCGGTATTGTCGGCATTAATGAAGGAAAATTGGATGCTTCCGCAACTGACCAATCAGTGCAAGAGCGCTTTTTGGTTTGCCGGGCTAAGTCAGTGCATGCCACTGGAGGCTATGCCGGAGGTATCATCGGCGAGGCGAGAAGAAAGGCTGGAACGGCAGAAGGTACGGCAGGAGAAGCTAAAATAGCAAGGGCAATCAACAAATCCGTAAACGTTACGGCGGACCGGGGGCCGGCTGGCGGCATCGTGGCGGTGAACCAACAGGGATTCCAGCTGGAAAGCTGTATCAATCTGGGGAATGTGAACAGCGATAACGGCTATGCGGGCGGCATTGCTGCCGAGAATTATGGCCAGATTATGCAGTGTAAAGTAGGGGATGAAACCAGGGAAGAGGTGGGGATTACCATCAGCAGCCGGGGAGCGGATGCCATAGGGGCAGTCTGTGCGGTGAACCATGGAGTCATCTGGGAAAGTGCGCCCGAAAAGTCAATGGCTGAAAAAGAAGGAAAAAATACGGTAATCCTGTCAGGAACATCGAAGCTTGTGGGCGGCATCGCCGGGCAAAATGCAGCCGGCGGGCAAA
>BLLT01000153.1 GCA_011958945.1 Lachnospiraceae bacterium
GGTACGGCTTTGTCTATGACATTGACTATTCAGACCTGCGGGATTACAACTACACGCTTGGAAAAATCAGCGGCAATCTGAACCAGATAGCAAAGCGCATGAACGCAACGGGCAACGTGCATAAAGCCGATGTCGAGGAAGTGAAAAAGCTGATGAAACAGGTATGGGATACACAGAAAGCTATGCTTGCAAGGCAACCCACCATGAAGCAGTAAATTATTTACTCTGCAACAGCTTTTTCTTTTACCGCCATGTGGCAATGATGCCGTGCGGCAAACATTTTTCAAAGTATCAATTGTTAATTACCTTGATTTTATAAACTGTTGGATAATAAAAAGGTGTTTCTTCAACAAAGGAATCTTTCAAAATAACTTCAACGGTATTTCCCGGCTGTAAATCTTCAATTTGTATCCCTTTTCCGTCCATCCCAACTAACTCTGTTTCTTCGCTTATATGAAGCGAATTGAGAGGATTAGAATAGATTTCTGTTGTACGTTCAACGATTAAACGAATTTCTCCATCCGGCTGCACAATGGTTTCTTTAATGACAGCTTCAAAAGATTTTTTTGACCATTTTGGCGATTGGGTAACAACCACCAAAACAGCAACTACTATGATTAAAATAGCCATAACTGCAATCATCAGTTTTTTCTTTTTCATCCTTAACCTCCTCTACGCTGAAACTTGATGTTTTTTGAAACCAAGCCTGGAAAGCGGTATGAACACCGCCGTTAATATCGTGTACATGATTGCTCTTACAGCAAGTGCATCCATAACGAAACCACCAAATTGATAGGAAATATATTTACTGATTTCAGGCATAGTTGCACGGTAGGGCAGTAAGAACAATATTAAGTTATATAATCCGGTTGTTCCATTGGGTGTTAAGAACATGGGGATAAAAAGTACAGGTACAAGCACAATCAACACCATATATGGACTTTTCATATTTGCAGAGAGAACCAGTGTCAGCCCAATCATTGCAAACAAAATCAGGTAGATTACTCCCAAATTGAAAAGAACAGCCTGCATAAATGTAAACGGATATGGTATTGTTGTCCCTGCAATCTGCAAGGGAAGATTCCACCCATCCATGCCAAAGGCGGCAAGCGGCAATCCACAGGCAATAATGACATGAAGCGTAAACGCAATCACACCAAAAAGGAATGAGGATATGATTTTTGCTGTTATCAGCTTTGTTTTTCCATATTTGCCTGCCAAAATAACTGCATCTGTCCCCGTCTGGTACTCCCCTGAAAAAACAGGGGCAATCACAATACAGACACAAAGCATCG
Source organism: Lachnospiraceae bacterium (assembly GCA_011958945.1). GTDB lineage: Bacteria > Bacillota > Clostridia > Lachnospirales > Lachnospiraceae > Kineothrix. Next base: position 1,296 of record BLLT01000153.1, read on the forward strand.
CAAACATGAAAAGTTCAAAGCTGCTTATAATGATTTCCCATCCTCCGTAATAGCCATATTGTAAGGGTGTATCTACTTTACTGTTCATATTGCTCCAATATGTCTTTTGGGCATCAGATAATTTACGGGACGGCATATTTAACAATGCTTCTATTTTTTCTTCCCTTGTCTGATAAAAATCTGCTCCGTTTGTCATATCCAAATCCGGCAATTTTTCCAAACCTGTGTTTTCACCTGGCGCATCATAATTTGCGGCTATTGTATTCAACAGATTCTCTCTCTGAGCAACAAAGTTCCAGTAGGCATCACCAATTAAAAACTTTTCATTCCCGTTGTATCCTACATTATCCGGATTTTCAAAAAGATTTTGGTATTCACGAATCATTTCTGCAATATATTCTTCTGTCAAAGGTACTGCCAAATCTGAATATTGCCCTTTGGCATAAGCAATACCCTCACTTCCTTTCATAATCCCCTCCTGATTATATGTTTGATATTGCAAGATTGGCAGACCAAAAAGAAATGCTGTCAACAAAAGGCTTACCGCCATTACAATAAGCGTTGATTTTTTACGCAGGATTTTTAAAAACTCATACTTAATCAATGTTTTCATCTGTTTCGCCCCTTTCAAACTGTGTATCTTCGCCAAAATGATACAAAAACAAATCCTCCAAACTCGGTTCAACAGTATATGCGTCTGCCGTGGGTGCAGTTTCAGCAACAATCCGCAAACGCACCATATTGTTTTCGTGGTGCAGATTAACAACGGAAAATGTCCTGCTGTATTCTGCTGCTTTCCGATTATCGGCTAAAAACTCCCACACTTTGCCACGAATACTGTCTGTTACCGTATCCATAGGCTCCTGCAGCAAAAACTGTCCCTGTTTCATCATCAGAATAGTATCTGCAATGTAGGAAACGTCCGAAACGATATGTGTAGACAAAATGACTATTTTCTCTTTTGCAAAATCTGAAATAAGGTTACGGAAACGTACCCGTTCTTTCGGATCAAGTCCTGCGGTAGGTTCATCCAATATCAGGATAGACGGGTTATTTAGTTCAGCCTGTGCAATTCCTAAACGCTGCTTCATACCGCCGGAATATGACTTGACTTTTTTATCCGCTGCTTCTGTCAGGTTTACCATGTGTAAAAGTTCCTCTGTGCGGGATTTTACTTTTCTTTTATCAATTCCTTTTACAGCCGCCATGTACCGCATAAACTCCCTTGCGGTAAAGTCAGGGTAAAAGCCAAAATCCTGCGGCATATAACCCAACTGGGCGTAATAGCGTTCTCCCAAATCCTCTATCGTTTTTCCATTCAGCCGGATATAGCCGGAAGTCGGCTTTAGAACGCCGCAAATCATCCGCATTAAAGTTGACTTGCCTGCCCCGTTCGCCCCTAATAAGCCATACACCCCCGGAGAGAGGGTAGCAGTCACATCATTAACAGCACGTTTCTCCCCATACTGCTTGCATAAGTGTTGTAATTGCAGTTCCATAGGAACCCTCCTAATCATTTTATTTAGACTCAAAAAAAATGGTCTATGCTGTAAAGCATAAACCATCTATCTTAGGCGTGGCTTTTCTGTATCTTAAGTTGACCTTAAGTTTGGGAATCAAGAGTAATGATAAATTCTGTTCCGATGTCTGGACTGCTCTTGACGCTGATATTTCCACCATGAAGCACTACAATCTGTTTTGCAATAGCAAGACCAAGACCACTTCCCTCCGGCTTCTCTCTGGTATTTGTTCCTCTGTAATATCGGTTGAATAATTTGGCTTGCTCTGCTTCATCCATCCCACTCCCATTATCACAAATGGAAATGAAAACAACACTTGCCGCACTTTTACCAATAGATATTTTTATCTTTGTGTCGGGCGGATTGTGTATCAGGGCGTTAATGATAATATTTTGAATTGCACGCCGGAGCAAATCAGGGTCAAGGAAAACGATAAGTTCTTGTCCGTCACTCTCAAACTCTATAATGCGCTTAGAAAATGCAGGGTCATTTATAATATCAATTACCACTTCTTTGACATACCTTGTGATAAGTACCTCCTGCGGATGATAGGGCACTACGCCGGAATCAATCTGGTATGTCAGTTTCAGGTCATTTAACAATTTTTCCACATGGGAAACATTCTTTAAAATTATCTTCCCATATTCCTGTGCTGTTTCCACTCCGGCTATTTGGTTATCAGCAAGCAGTTCCGCATAACCTTTTACCGGGGAAAGTGGTGTTTTCAAATCATGGGTAATATTTGCAATCCATTCTGTGCGTGCGTTCTCCGTTTCTTCTTTTATCTTGTCGCTTTGTCTGATTTCCATATCCATTTTATTCAGTGCTGCGAAAATATCATGAAACATGCCCTTTTCTTTTAATGGAATGTAGGCACGTTGTGATACGTTTCGGATACCCCCTGTTATGTTTGATAATTTTCTTGAAATCCAACAAACATATCCGAAAACCAAAACGGCAAAGATGAATAAGGCTGAAAGAACGATTTTTTTCACAACAGGCAGTAACCGGGTAAATCTTTCACCATTATAATACAGCATATATTTTCCTATTGCATAGGGAAAACCTATGATATAGCTGCAAGTTTCTGTTGAATCTTCTAAACAGCTTACAAAAACAGTATTTTCATTCTCATAAGCACTTGTACCAAAAGCAAGCAGCGTAGAAGCTGGATAGCTTGTGGGATAACTTTCCGGCTTGTTATAAGAAAAAATCTCCTGCCCGGATTCATCAATTACTTGAATCCATAATCCATATTCATCCAAACGGTCAAGCCCTATTTTTTCTACTTCCAAGTTTTCATCTTCGTAATCCATCCAAACAGAAAAATTATCTGTAAACATCTGCGGCCATGAAGCGATACTTAGCCCCTCCGGCTCCGGAATGGAAAATATATAATAAAACAAACCGATTGTAATAGATGCCATCATCAGAACAAAAATGGAAAAGACAGCAAATGAACATAAGAACGGATTGAATTTCTGTTTACTTTTCATAAGGGTTCACCAGTTTATAGCCTAAACCTTTCATTGTTATGATATATTCGGGGATAGCAGGATTATCCTCTATCTTTTCACGCAGATGCCGGATATGCACCATGATTGTATTGTCACATCCAAAACTGTCTTCACCCCAAATAGTTTCATACAGACGTTCCCTACTGATAACACGTCCTATATTTTCTGCCATATAAATCAAAATTTCAAACTCACGGGCAGTCAATTCAATTTCTTTTCCGCCTTTCGTCACCCGGCAGCCTTGCGTATCAATCATCAACTGTCCTATTTTCATAGACTGATTTTTCATTGGAGTATTCTTATATTCTGCTCGCCGCAACTGTGCCTTTACTCTGTATGCCACTTCTTTGGGGCTGAAAGGTTTTGTTACATAATCGTCACCGCCTACTGCCAAGCCAAGCAGTTTATCCAATTCATCATTTTTTGACGATAGGAACAGAATAGGACAATGGGAAAACTGTCTGATCCGCTTACACACTTCATACCCGTCAATTACCGGAAGCATAATATCTAAAATAATAATATCCGGCTGGTTCTGTTCGCAGATGTTTACAGCGGTAATCCCATTATCAATTTTGATGATATGATAGAATCCCTCTATGTTAAGTGCTTTTTCAAGTAAATTTAAAATATCTGGCTCATCATCAACAATCATTATCCTATATTCATTCATGAAATGTTTTCCTCCTGCAATTTACTGCCTTTCTTATTTCTTAATCGACCATCAGCAGGCTTTTCAGCATCTTTTGGTATTAGCCACATACGGCTAAACTTTGCCACACCGGGAATGCGGTTTTCTTCGCATAGTTTCTGTACTCGTCTTTCCGAAATGCCCCATTTCTTTGCCGCTTCTGGGGCAGAAATAAACTCTAACATTCTCATTCATCCTTTCTCAAACTCTAATCGCCTATAATTATATGCGTCCAACCGAATAATTTCAAGCTTTTAAAACCAGCATCGTGGGAAAATTCAAAAATTTAGATTTTTCCACAATGCCGACTACGGCGGTATGCCTCCAGATGCCTGCAGGTTTTTTCCATGATTGGTACATGCCTTATCTTGGCATCCTTGCCTGTTATGATGATGTAAGGGCTGTCTGCGTCCAGCCGGGTATCACAAAGCCGCAGATTGAGGATTTCCTGCGCCCGTGCACCTGTGTCATACATGAAAATCATAAAAAACAGATCACGATACCCATTTTTCTTATGCCGGTCCGGCTGCGCCAGGATCACTTCCAAAGCCGATTCGCTGAAGAATTCTATCTCCTTCGCCCTACCATCTTTCTTTTTGGGTATAGCTTCCACATCCAGATACACGAACATGACGGTCTTGTCCTTCTCCGCAGCATATTTGAGGAATGACTTGACCGCATACATTCTTTGGTCCCGGCTGCCCACACTATATTTTCGTTCTGTTTCAAGCCACATGAGAAAGCCGTCCACCAGATCCCTTGAAATGCATCCGAAGCCGATCTCCGCCAAAGGTCTGCCCTGTGACATGCTGGTATAATCAATGAAAAGATTCAGGGCATCCTTATAGGATTTGGCCGTATTGGGGCTTGCCCCACGCTGTTTGGGGAAGTAGACTGTCAGGAAGTCCCTGACAAGCCGGTAAAAGGAAATGGCGTCATTCTTCTGGGATCTGCGGATATCCTCATAGCGCAGATGGCAGCCCCGCTTCATCTTCGGTATCTTTTTCGAGTCCCATACATAGCCCAGGGTATATTCAAAAAAGAACCTGATTGCTGCTGTATAGACGTTAATGGTGGAAGCTTTTTTCAGTTCATTATCCTTCATATGGAAAATGAATCTGCGTATGTCGGCATATGTGATGGACATGGCTTCCTTGCCGGTAAAATCCAGGAACCGCTTCGTGAAGCGGTAATAGCCATCCCATGTGTTTTGGGTAAAGTTTTTGAGCCGCAGGTCTTCCTACAGTCTAAGAAGATATTTTTCGTTCATGAAAACGCCCTCCATAATGTCAAATTTTAGTGGCCGATACAGTCCAGCCGCTTATGGAGGTGCACGAATAATATAAAACCGCTTGCCTACAGAGCGAATACGTGGTATGATTTTGTCCATAGCAGTAGTGATGATTCCTTTGTGTATAAGGTTTGTTGGTTTGTGGTGAATTAACTATACCTTATTCAGGTCTCATTTACTACTGCTTTTTTATAAAAATAAAAATTGCTATGCGTAACCTCGGCAGCTATCGCGCAGCGATTTTGTTCAAGTGGTGTTATTCCGAATTCGGAATAACAGATCCGTACGTACGGTTCCGTATACGGCGGTTCCTTAGTTTTCACATACTTTATAGCCTTCTGCTGTAATGCCCAGCACGATATAAGCTGCGCGGCTTAAGATACGCCCGTCTTCCCTGACTTTATAATGGATGCAGTCCATGAATACAAATGGATAGACTGGATTCAGGGGGCGTGACTGCCATTTTTTTATCTCCGGCAGTATCCTGTCAGTTATCCTGCTGACCATTTCTGCCAACAGCTCCATCCCGTAAAGATCCTGTATCTGGTCATGGATATCCCTCGTACTCATACCCCTTGCATACAGGGAAAGCATTTTTTCTTCTATCCCAGAGATATCCCTTTGGTATTTTGGGATGATCTTTGGATCAAACTCGCCGTCTCGATTCCTTGGGACATCGATCTGGAATTCCCCGTATTGACTCTTTAATGTCTTGGGAGAGTGGCCATTCCTCTTAGTGGATGTCTGGACTTCGCCTTTGCGGTTCTTTTCATAACCGAGAGAGGCATCCAGTTCGGCTTCCATGAGTTCCTAAAGGATATCCTTGAAGCTTTCCCTGAGCAGGCTGTAGACATCAGCCACGCTGTTTAAGTTGTTATCTGCAGTGATCTGTCGAATCTGCTGTTTTGTTGCTGGCATAAAAAATCCTCCTTTTTGATAAGAATTGTCATATCTTGATTCTTACCAAAAAAGAGGTATTTCATCTATCTGCTCATGCGTATATCCTACAAAGCAGAATACTGCTGGAGTATGTAACTTTACTTTACAGCAATATCTTGTGACATAATTTTTCAAAAACAAAACTATGTCATTGTCAAAATTTTCTATTAGAACTGGATCACCGTTGACCACTGAAATTTCTGCTGTTCCTCATGATATTTACATTGTATTGCTGTAACATGGTCATTAAATGATACATCAATATCTTCAACAATCCCTTCCATTTTAATTATATCATCAGAAGCTTGCAAAATCTGATTTAATGTCAGGTTAAATTGATACATAAATCCTTTAATTGTAGAATCTGCAACTCTTCCCATAATCTTTTCTATACTTGCCTCATTAAAATACGTTGCCAGAAACATAATTTATTTGGGCAGACATTTTATGCCTGCCCAAAATAATAATTATTTCTTCAATAACATATCTATCTCATCTAAACTTATGTCCGGTTGTTCCTGCTTTTCTTTTGTATAATCTCCATACCCCATATCATACTGCTGCATAAATTTCACCATTCCTACAGGTCCTAATGCCTCCTGTAATGCCTTTATTCCCACATTTCTTATTTCAACCGGATTACTTAAATTAATATTTAGCACTTAAATCACCTCCCATGCAAATCTAAGCGGGTTGACTACTCTTGTCTTCAAATCCAACTTTTCTGCCATTTTTTCAAATTTATCATCAGTTGTCAGAAGCACATCTGCATTAGCCTCCTCTGCCGCCGCAATATGAAGACTGTCAAATGTGCGTATTTTTGAAATTGAAGCTATTTCTTCAGAACGCTTTCTTATTTGGCTTGTATATGATATATGAATATCAGCTACTTTATATAAATCCTGCACTTTTCGCTTCTTATTTTCGTCTGACATGCGAGTTATTTCAAGTTCTAAAATATCACTTCCCGCAATGACAATCCTTTTCATCTGCCCCATCTTTAAAACCGCTAAAATAGCCTCGCTCTCCAAATGGATTCTTTCCTGTGTCTGGTCATCAAACGGTCTATTATAGCAGCAATTATCCAAATAAACTATCATCTACAGCATTTCACCTCCAATTTTTTACCTACATATGTTACATTGTACTTTATTTTTAGAATTTATTCAATTATCTTTACCATGTTGTGCAGCTTCACAATTCTGTACACACGCACCCCGCCCTGTGCCTTATAATCCCCAGGCACCATAACGCGCAGACATTTCATGTACCGGGCTTCTACTGTCCACGCATCATTGTTCCACAAATCCACAACCTGGAAAATCCCTTCTTCTTTAAATCCCATTTCCTTAAGAGGTATCCGAAGGATAAATTCGCAGTCCACGGTCCTCTCATTCCCCACCACCAAGATAGCGGATTCCCCTGGGCGGTATCGTATATAGGGAATAGATCCGCTTTTGGGAATACTTTGTACAGGCAGAATCTTTGTATCCTTTCTATTATAATGAAGAAGATCCGAGTTTTCATTTCGTATTTTAAGAATCTTTTGGCAATCCAGAAGCATTTCCCTATGCCCCGTTTCTTCCGCTTCTTCCCAGCACAGCCGATTTCCTAAAAGCCAGCCGCCTCCCTCTGTATCCGGATTGAGATCATAAAAGTCAATTTCCCGGCTGTTTTCGAAACCTTCATATATTTTTTTCTTCAATGCGCTTACGCTGTGTACATTTGCGTCAAACTCTTCTCCTGCCATAAAAAGCGGAATATTATAGCCAAAAACGGCGCAGTATCCGAATTTGAACCTGCTTCCCCGAAGCACATAATAATTGCCAGGCCCCATATTAATACCTTCGTCATGGCAGCTTATCTGCATGGTTGCAAATTCCGGAACAGGAGAAAAATCCCCTGCCATGTCATGAGTAAAGGTATCCCTGTCACATTGGCGAACATGATACCTGCTGTTTTCCCCAATTACGGCAATCTCATGCCCCTGCTCCAGACACCCCCAGGCAATATCATCCCACACGCCAAGAACCTCCTCGAAAGAAGATACACCATTAGGGCCATCCAGCCGGTAACCGTCAAAACCGAAATCCATTATGTGTTTCATCCAAAGCCGAATCCACCATTCCCTGAAATCCCGGTTGCCGTAATCAAAATCTGCCATTCCCCACTCACTTCCCTTAAACCATTCCGGATGGGCTTTGGTCAAAGGACTGTCCTTAGTCACGCCATGGGTTACCGCTTCCGCTACTACACGGATTTTTAATCTGTGTGCCTCATCCACAAAAGCCCTCAAATCCTCAGAGGTTCCCAATGCTTCATCTACCTTTTCGGGATCTTCCATAGCATATACCGTCCAGAAATCCGAAAAATGTCTGTTCCCCTTGGTAAATCCCGCCATCCATATGGTGTTGACTCCCAATGCCTTTAAATAAGGGAGTTTTTCTGCGGCGCTGCGAAAGGTGCCGCTGCCGGAGCCTTCCCCCTCCCCCTCAGGGGAAGTGAAGGTTTTGGGGTTGAGTTCATAAATCACCGCATCCTGCAGCCACTTGGGGGGATTCGTGGGATTCTTTGTCTTTACTTCAATATGTGCCATATCAATAACCATGCCCTTTCTACAGCCTGCGCAAGGCAGAACTCTTTTTTCCATCGCTTACGTATCGGTCAAATTCCTCCAGAATTTTCAGGGAACTGCTGGTGCCAATCCGTTCCGCCCCTGCATCAATCATAGCTGCACAGGATGCCCAGTCCCTGATTCCGCCGGCCGCTTTCACTTTTACCTTCTCTCCCGCTGTCTGTTTCATAAGCCGTACCGTTTCCGCAATAGCGCCGCAGGTTCCAAAGCCTGTGCTTGTCTTGATATAGTCCGGCAAAACCTTTCCGGCAATCTGTGCCAGGCGGACGATTTCCTGCTCTGAAAGATAGCAGATTTCGAAAATAACTTTGGAAATAACATTTTCCTCCCTGCAAAGGGTAACCATAACTTCTCGGAATCTTCAGCCCTT
>BLLT01000154.1 GCA_011958945.1 Lachnospiraceae bacterium
TCTGCCCTTTCTCTGACAGTTCAACAGCGTTCCATAAGGTGGCTCGGTCTGCATACTCTTTGGGCGCATTGGGTGGGAGAGTGGTTTCTCGGCTTTGCGTTTCTTCTCATTCTGCTTTTTCTTTTCGTTGGCTACACGCTGTTGCGCCTGTTTCAATGCCTGCAATGCCTTTTCTAAGTTTTTGCTTGTGTCATTCTTGCTCTCAATCATTTCTGATACCTCATTCTTTCTGTGCTGTGTTGGTGGTTGCTGAAAATAAAAAAGGCAGCGGATTGTCTGTTAAGATAATCGCTACCTAAAGGTAAACAACAAATAATTTTATCATTTTAATGCTTGTAAATAGGGCAGAAGTTATCTTTATCTTTGTGGATAATATAAATGCCGTATATTCCTAATAACAAATACATTATTAAACAGAAAACTAATCCTATTGTTGGATATTTATTACTTTTAGAAAAACAAAATGGTATACCGCACAAATCCACTACAAAATGTAAAATAATTGGTATCCATAAATTTCGGGTTTTGACATAAACTGCCCCAAAGTAAACTCCTAATGCAGCAGCCCAAACAGCTTTGCAAATAATTGTTAAAATTGGTTGCCCAAGTGCACCAAAAATATGCCCAAAACCAAATAGTGCAGATGAAATAATAACTGCATATAATGTAGCATTATCTCGTTTGCCAAACCATTTTTCAATGATATTCTGTAACAATCCTCTCAGATAAATTTCCTCCATTATTGCAACGCCTATATAATACACAACACCCTCTACAATAACTCTATATATTGTTGGTTTATTATTAAACGGTGAAAGTCCTATACAGAAAGCAACTGCCACTATAAGTGTAGCAACAAGGGATGGAATACCATATCTTTTCAAACCAATCAGTATATTTTGAAATTGCAATCCAAAATTCCACTCTTTTATAATGGTTTTCCTGCATACATAACATAAAGCAAAAGCAAATATAAAATTTATCATCAGAGAAAAATAAATTGGTTCTATATCCCTTATTTGTATATTATAGAATAAAGCCGCAGGTAATGCGGTCATTTCCATAAAGGTCATTATTATTGTCAGTATAGTAACTCCGATTGATGTGCGTTTGTCTATCATGATTAATCACCTTAGCCGTTAATTTATTGAATTTAAGTTGATTTCATCAGCGTTAAAAGGTATCTGAAAATTTGCGCCCTCACGTAAACGCTCCACGCCCACGCACTTAGGGAGGTTCCTTGTCAGTTCGTAATTATCCCTCGCTGTGATTGTGCCATGACTGTCGGTCTGCCTTACCTCTACTTCGCACTGGCTTTTCTGCTCCAGCACAAGCCACTGGTATCTGTCGCTTTCTTTGGTGAATACAGTCTGATGCGCATTGGAGTGTGTCCTGCTACGGATATATTTGTCGGTGGTACTGCGGAAAGGGATAGAGGGTAGTCAAGGAATCCATATCCAAAACAAGCAGATTTACAAAACCGCCGGATTCTGGAGCAATGCTTTCCAATGGACTTGCTTCTGGGGCGGGTTTCCCGTCTTCCAGTTCATCAAGAACCCAGCCGGAGGCGGCATCTGTAGCCATAAGGATAGAAACAAGCAGGATAAGTTAATTTCATAGAAAGGCCCTCCTTTATGGTGTGCTGTATCAGGCTTTAATGGATGTATATATTGGCAATGTGAGCCTTTTGCGTTTTTGTATTGCCACCCATCCGCTAAAATTATTTTCTCAACTTCCCGGAATCTCATATTCGTACCTCACTGAATGTGGAAAATTCTTTACAATCATATTATACGGATTGTGTGCTGCAAGTATCAAGAGGAAATATAAGTTCTTGTGTAAAATTTTTTATTCTCCTGCTTTTAATCTTGACAGAAGTATGACACCGTGTTATATTAATAAAGTCAACACAATGTTATACATTGAGGAGGAAAAGAACATGATTCAACAATTATCCGATGCAGAGCTTGAAACTATGAAAATCGTATGGGGAAACCCGGATGAGGTGACGCTGTTCCCCTATATCATGGACGGCTTGGCGGCCAGGGGGAAGCCATGCCAGAAAAATACATTGATTGTCCTTTTGTCACGGCTGATGAACAAAGGCTTTTTGAATGCCAAAAAAGTTGGACGGCGAAACGAATATACAACGCTTATTTCCGAAACGGAGTACCAGACAGCGCAAACGAAGAGTTTTCTGGATAAAATTTATGAAGGGAATGTAAAGGGTCTGGTGTCCAATTTGATTTCCGGGGATTTGCTGACGGATGGGGAATATGCGGAACTGAAAAAAATACTGGAGAGAGGACGGGAAAAATGAACGAGATTTTGAAAGTTTTTTTGTCGATGTCTTTTTCCGGCGCCTTGCTTATTTTGGCACTGCTTTTGGGAGGAAGGCTTTTAAAAAATAAAATCAGCCGGCAATGGCAGTATTACATTTGGCTTATCGTTATTCTGCGTCTGGTGCTCCCCTTTGGAACGGAAACAAGCCTGATGGGGAAAATGTATCAGGATATGGATGATGGGATATCCCAGGCCGTTTCTTTATATGAACGGCCAACCCCCTTTTATACCTCAGGAGATATTTCTACCCTGGAAGACATTTTTCATTTTGCTGTTGGGGCGGAAGCAGATAATGAAAATGCGGCTTGTTCAGCAGAAGGCTTGATATCAGTTCGTCCGGCAGAAGGTTTAGCACCGGCTGGTCCGACAGAAGATTTAGCAGCGGCCAGCCCGCTTCAAGATATCGCATCACTGCTGATAAATCATATCTGGATTATCTGGCTGGCGGCCACGCTGGGTATGGTGATACGAAAAGTAACAATCTACCAGAGCTTTATACGGTACATTAAGGCTGGATTGGCCCCGGTTGCTGATATGAGGATTTTGGACCAACTGTCCATTGTTGCAGAACAGGCAGGGGTTAAAAAGCCGGTAGAACTTTGTGTGAATCCGCTGGTTTCGTCTCCGATGTTGATTGGGTTTTTCCATCCATGCATAGTGTTGCCGGGCGTGGATATTTCGGAGAAGGATTTTCGGCATATCGTCTTGCATGAACTGACCCATTACAAGCGGGGGGATATGTTTTATAAATGGCTGGTACAGATTACGGTCTGCCTGCATTGGTTTAATCCGTTTGTTTATCTTATGGGCCGGGAAATTGCAAAAGCATGCGAATTTTCCTGTGATGAAGCTGTTCTTGCAAAAATAGGGTATGATAATGCGAGGGGCTATGGAGAAACCTTGCTTGGGGCTATGGCGGCAATTAGGGGATATAAGGAAAATCTCGGAGTTGCCGGCTTAAGCGAAAATAAGCAGCTATTGAAGGAAAGGTTAGGTGCAATTATGGATTTCAAGAGAAAATCAAAGGCAATCCGGTTTTTGACAGTTCTGTTGACACTGGGCGTTGTTTCCGGGGCGTCTTTTATCGGTGTTTATGCTGCCGCCGCCCCATCCGGTGAGGTATTGAACGAATCTTTATTAACATCAGGCTTGATGGGAACGGATGGAATCCCTATGCGAGGAGGAACTTTCACACAAGAAGAAAATCCTGTGCAAGACGGAACAAAGGCAGACAGCAATGAGGCTTTTTTGCAGATGGAGCAATACTATTCAGCGGACAGTTTACCGCTGTTTGGAATTGCTTTCTCTCGGCTGGATGAAAGTGGGCAAAAAATATGGCTGGAAAAGCTTTATGCAAATGAAGACTTTGCTTTCTTTTCTGTTGCCGTGAGTGGGCTTGGCACAAATTCTTTTTTGTTTGCCGACTTTGCCCAAAGGGCGTATGACGATGGGGAGATTGGATTTTTCTCTATATTGGCAGATTGTATGGATGAAACGAAATTGGAGTCCTGGTTAGACCAGGCGCTGGAGGATGGAAAGTGGAATTTCCAGTCCGTGCTGTTTGATAGGCTGGAGCGGGGCGGTGAGTTTGATGAACTGGAAGAAAAGCGGGAAAGGGAATGGGATAAGGCCCGGAAGGAAGAATACCAGTCTGTAGGTGTTACGATAGACGGTAAAAATTATTACTACCAGGGGCAGTTGGTTAATATTTTTCTTGATATCCGCGCCAACAAATCATTGTATACGTTGAATATGAATCCGGCAGGAACCGTGAATATTAAAATTATCCGTGATGCAGATGACAAAATCGCTGATGCAGCATATATGACTGAGGCAGAAGTAATTGAACTGCTGGAAGATAAGGGCGAACCGGATGACATGGCGATGGAATAAAGAATGGACAAGATATAATCGGACAACGAAAAATATTTAGTTAAATTATGTACAGTATATGCTATACTGACTATAGGGGAAGTGAAAGAGGGAATACCATTTGAATGTCAGGGGTTGCCTGAACGGGAGGTAACAAGTTCCCAGCTTTTTAATTGGAGGCTTTTGAAGGAAGGGGAGGAGTGTCTGCTCGCATCCAATGCGTTTGTTCTGTTGACATCCGATTATTTCATGTTTTCTAAAACGCAGTGTGCCTTGTTTAAAGGGAAAGAAAGAACAGTTTTTCTGGATAAACGTGAATTTACGGGGCCGATTTATCTTGTGTCCAAGTGGCGGTGTATGATGACCATTTGGAAGTAGCATCTCCGGGTGGGCTTTATAATGGGCTTACTTATGAAGAGGTCATGAATGGGCATTCAAAGCTTAGAAATAGGGCGATTGCTAATGTTTTTAATCAGATGGGCCTGGTGGAATCTTGGGGAACAGGTATCAGAAGAATTCTGGAAGCAGCAGGAGAATATGAACTTCCAATGCCTAAAGTACAGGCTTTTGATGATATGTTTAGAATAAATCTATATCGCAATATGCTTTCAGAAAAACCTATAAAATACCCTAATATGTTGATGGAAGAAAGTGTAAAATATGGGGAAAATTCGGAAAAAGTTCGGAGAAAATCAAGAAAAATTAAGAGAAAGCCAAAAAAAGTTCGGAGAAAGCCAAAAAAAGTTCGGAGAACAGCCAAAAAAAGTTCGGAGAAACAAAGCGTAGGATTAAATGAAACACAAAGACAGATTTTGGAGATAGTTCAAAAAAATAATAGAATATCAGCCAGTGCAATGGCGAAAGAACTTTTGCTCTCTTCCAGAGGTATTGAGAAGAATATAAAATTGTTGAGAGAGCAGGGAATACTTGTGCGGCACGGCTCTCCCAAAGGCGGGTATTGGGAAATTGCAGAATAAAACTAAAAATTATGGTTCTGCCTTAGGCAGCATATTCATGATATTCAAAAAGTGCCCTGATTTCATTAATGCCAGCCCCTGGGTTTCAGGTTATCTTTAAACATTTGATTTCTCCTTTTTTCCAGCCAAGAATACACCAACGAAGCACAGGGGTTTTGGATATAATTTCATATATAATCAAACCGCCAGCAAAAATTTTTAACATGGCAATATGCTGATTATACGCTGCTTATAGGAATAATTCCACCAACTTAATCGGACATTTCAGGAAATGAAATGTCAGGTTTGGTTGCTTTGGAGAAACAAGAGCCATTCCGTTGCTTTGTGTACCGAAAAATATTATAATGAAATGAAAAGAGGGGAACTGAAAGGGGCAGATGGGAAATCAATGGACGAAAACAGGCAAAAGAAACTTCCTATTGGAATAGAGAGTTTTGAAGAAATCAGGGCTGAGGGCTTTTGCTATATAGATAAAACAGGGCTTATTATGGAACTGTTAGACAATTGGGGAAAAGTAAACTTATTTACCCGTCCCAGGCTGTGCTCCATAGTAGGGGCGGAAGCTATGCGGTTCCAGTTTTTGCTGGAAAGCAGCAGGCTGACGGACAGGGAGAAAAAGCAGTATGAACAGCTGATTATGGTGGATGAGACCAACCAGGAAAGCTTTCGCATGCCGGATTCTGTTTTGATGGGGAGCCTGAAAACCCTTTCCCGGTTGCTGCAGAAGCATTATGAAAAAAAGGTGCTCCTTTTGATTGACGAATACGATGTGCCGCTGGCTAAGGCCAACGAAAAAGGGTATTATGAGCAGATGCTTTCCTTGGTTCGGAATGTTTTCGAACAGGCGCTTAAGAAGAATGAGAGCCTTTATTTTGCTGTGATGACAGGATGCCTCCGAGTGGACAAAGGGCTGACCAAACGGGAGATTGAAAAACTGATAGCGGGGGAGGCCGTGGAGAAAGAAATCCGTCAGGAACTGACTTATAATAGTTTATATGATTCTGCCGAAAATCTGTGGAGTACCTTGTTTGCCACAGGCTATCTGACGCAAAGGGGAAGGCAGGGGGGGAAGTGGAAAGGCTGTTTACCGCCTACCTGCAAAAAACAATCAGTGTCCGGGATACATTCGTAAAGAGGGAAACGAAGGAAAACTTTTACCATGGAATCCTGCTGGGCATCCTGGGCTGCAAAGAGGGCTGGTATGTAAGCTCCAATAAGGAAGAGGGAAACGGATACAGCGATATACAGATAGAAATAGAAGATGAAAAAATAGGGATTGTGATAGAAGTGAAATACGCCCATGAGGAGGACAAAGATGGGGTATGCCGGAAGGCGCTGGAACAGATAGAACGTTTGGGGTATGCCAAACGGCTTTATGAGGATGGGATGAAGACGGTACTGAAATATGGGATTGCATGTTATAGGAAAGAGTGCAGGGTGATGGCAGCTATGCCATAGCAGTGTAAATAATGTATTAAAAAAGGAGCATACAGGATATGAAAACAAATTGGAGATATTGGTTAGGGGTATTTTTACTGGCAGCGGGTTTGTTTGCAGGATGCGGTAAGGAATCGATACCTCAGCCTCGGGAGGCCCAAGGGGCGGAAAGCCAAGAGGCAGAAAACGCCCAGGAGACAGAGCGCGATCAGGAGACAGGGATAATTCAAGAAACAGAGAGCGCCCCGGAAACGGAAAGCGCCCAGGAGACAGAAGTAATCCCGGAAACGGAAGATGCCCTGGGAACAGAAGCAATTCAAGAAACAGAAGAGGAACAGGGAACAAAAGGGGTTCAGAACACAGAAGGAATCCAGGAAAGTGAAAAATTACAGGTTGGAACGGCACAAGAGGATGCTTCGGATAAAGCACAGGTTTTGGAGGGTGGCGCGTACACTTCCAAAGAGGAAGTAGCCGAATACATAGCCATTTATGGGCATCTGCCGGACAATTTCATTACAAAGAAAGAGGCAAAAGCACTAGGCTGGGTGAGCAGCGAAGGGAACTTGGGGGTAGTCGCACCGGGCAAAAGTATCGGCGGCGATTATTTTGGAAATTATGAAGGGAATCTGCCGGAGAAGGAAGGCAGGGAATACCATGAGTGTGATATCGACAGTGACGGCGGATACCGTGGGGCAAAACGAATTGTGTATTCTAATGATGGGCTGATTTATTATACAGAAGACCATTATGAGACTTTCGAACTTCTATATGGGGAGGAGTGAGTTATGGAAATGACACTGGATGCACGGTGCATGGGCGACAGGAAAGAGGCCCATGCTTATCTCAAAGAAAAGTTGGATTTCCCTGAATATTACGGGCAAAATTTGGATGCGCTTTATGAGTGTTTGTGCGAACTTACAGATGTGAGACTTGTGATTATGCATGCCAGTGAAGCCAAAGGGTATTATTGGAAGGTGGAAAAGGTCCTGGCAAGAGCGGCACAGGACAACGATGGGCTGGATGTTGCTATTTTTGCGAAATGACAGGACTCGGCACTTGTTATTAATGGGGAGGTATTGTATAATATTTTTACTATATGGAAAGGTATTTCCCTATTCGATTAGAATATATGACCAGAAAGGGGGGGCACATTAAGGTTCTTCTTGCCTGTGCAGGAAGGAATGCATTGTGCCGGGTTAGATGAGACAGCAGAAGAAAACATGGCAGCCGGTTATTTATACACTTCTTTTTTTTATGGGCATATTGGTCTTATTCTTTATTTATACGGAAAAAAACAGGGCACGTATTCAGGAACAGAACAGGGTCTATGCGGAGGATGCCGCAACGCAGACGGTGGAACGTATCGAGAGCGAATTTGATAACGCACTGCAGCGTATCCAAAACGATGCTTTTTTGTCAAGCACGGATGGTAAGGATTTGGGAATCAGTGCCCAAATGTTAAAGGAACTGGAGGAGAATACGACTTTTGATGCTGTTAGCTTTATCAATGCAGACGGCATTAACCTTGGCGCGGATGGGAAAACCAATGACAGTTCGGACCGTAACTTTTTTCTTCGGGGAATGCAGGGGGAGAGCGGGCTTGAAACAGTGGCGGAGTCCAGGCTCACAGGCAAGCCTATGATGGTCTTTTATGCCCCTATATATGAAAATGAAGATATTGCCGGGATGTTTTTGGGGATGTATTATGCGGAGGACTACCTGAAAGATATGCTTTCCGCCAGTTATTTTGGCGAGCCTGCCGATGTTTTTCTTTGCACACGGGAAGGTATGGTAATTGCCCATTCGGGAGATGGAACTTTCGGGGATAATCTGTTCGATTCTCTGACGGAATCGGGAATCATTGACAATAACCTTAATCCGTGAAGTTTAATTATTGGTTCATGCTATAATCGCCCTGTTTATGCGGCCTGCCGATATTTTTTTGAGACAAAATAATATCACCCATTTGGTGATATTTTCTGATACAATACTCCATAAGAAAACTATGGAGGCAGTCATCATGAAAAAGATAAAAATTGAGTTTACCAACGAGCGGATCATCCCAGCCAGCGGCCTTGCAGTTGTCGGCGCCATTCTCGGCAAATGTGACTTCGTGAAGCGTTGCAACCGTATGGATGTAACCAAAAACCGTTCCCAGCACCAGATCAAGAGCGGGGATGTCCTGCTCACTTATATAGGGCTCCTCACGATGGGAAAACCTTCTTATGAGTCTGTCCATGAGTTTGATGAGGACCCGGATTTTTACAGATACGCACTTGGCATTGCCAGGAGCATCCCCTCTGAGGAAACCCTGCGCCAGCGGATGGATGACATTGGCTCATCCATGCGTTCTTATATCCTTGCGGAAAACGTCCGGATGCTCAGGGAAAACGGTATTGTACCGGGAAAACTTCCAAACGGCTATGTGCCGGTGGATATTGATGTCACACCATTTGATAATTCCAAGACGAAAAAGCAGGGCGTCTCCAGAACTTATAAAGGATATGACGGCTACGCACCGATCATGGCATATATTGGCACGGAAGGCTATCTGGTCAATTGTGAGCTCCGGGAAGGAAAGCAGCACTGCCAGAAGCATACCCCTGAATTTTTACGCGAGACCATCCGTATGTGCAGGGAGATCACGGACGAGCCGCTCCTGATCCGCCTGGATTCAGGAAATGATGCCGCCGAGAATATCGGTATCCTGGTGGAAACGGGATGCCATTTCATCATAAAGCGCAACCTCCGCAAGGAAAGCAAAGAGGACTGGCTGAAGATGGCCCAGGAATACAGCAAAGATGTCGAAACTCCCCGAGATGGAAAGACCGTTTATATTGGAAGCGACTGGAAAACGGTCGCGTATAAGACAGAGGATGGTGAGGAAAAAAACATCACCCTGCGCACCGGTTATGAGATCATAAACCGTACCATTGATAAATATGGGCAGTTCCTTTTGGAAGGCGACATCGAGGCCAATACCTGGTGGACAAACCTTGGGATGACGGATCGCGAAGTCATTGGTCTCTATCATGCACACGGCGAATGTGAACAGTTCCACAGTGAGATCAAGACTGACATGGATGTGGAGCGGCTGCCATCTGGCAAATTTGAGACCAACGAGCTGGTACTGGAACTGACAATCCTGGCCTATAACATCCTGCGGATGATTGGGCAGGAAAGCATCGGCAGGAAGGGAACCGAGACCAAACATAAAGTCAGACGCAGAAGGCTACGCACGGTGATCGGGAACATGATCATGATGGCAAGCCACGTTACAGAGCATGCCCGTCAGCTGCTGATAGGTCTTGGCCGAAGCAATATATGGCGGCATGCTTTTGCGGAGGTATACACAGCTTTCGCATATTTTCGATTGTAAATATCGTCCTGCCAGGTAACTTATGAAAAACCAAAGGGGAAGTATGCCCTTTTTTAAGGATTTCCAGTATTCTTGACTGCCATTTGAAACCAAAATCAGTCATCATTCATTAAAACACTGTCTTGAAGGACTATTTATTAAGAACAAGCCAATCCGATTTGGGATTGGCCTCATAAAACAACCAGTTTCACGGATTCAGGAAT
>BLLT01000155.1 GCA_011958945.1 Lachnospiraceae bacterium
ACTTGCCCCTCGGAGAGCGCACATACCACCTCTGGTGGTATATCTGTGCGCACCCCGTAAACGGGGTGATTGCGTTACCTCGGCTTTCCTGTTTCCTCGCCTTTGTCATTCCGTACCGCCCATGATGTACTTGTGGTGATTCTCGGCTTTGCGTTTCTTCTCGTTCTGCTTTTTCTTTTCGTTGGCTACACGCTGTTTCGCCTGCTCCAATGCCTGCAACGCTTTTTCTAAATTTCTGCTTGCGTCATTCTTGCTCTCAATCATTCCTGTTACCTCATTCTTTCTTTGCTGTGTTGATAGTTTCTGAAAACAAAGGGGACAGCTAAGACATTTGTTGCTTAATTGCCTTTCGCTGTCCTTTTCAGATTTTTGTTGAACCGATAGCCTATGCTCCGTATTGTCTGAATGTAGACCTGTCTGCTTGGACTGTTACCTATCTTCTGCCTGATACTGCTGATATGCCCTGTGACAGTGGCGTAATCTCCAAAATATGCGCCATTCCAAACAATATTATTAATCTGTTCTGTTGTGAATACTCTGCCGGGGTTGCTTGCTAACAGATACAGTATTTCAAATTCTATATTTGAAAACCTTACCTCATTATCATTCAACAGGACAATTCTCTGCACCAAATCAATCTTTAATGCCCCGACTTGAATAACATCTGTGTCTCCTATATCAAATTCATTCTCTTAAATTCAAAATAGACCCCATCTTCATCAACACTCTCGCAGACAATATCTGCCAGGTCTTTCAATTCCTGACAGGAATTCCCCATCGCAACAGCGGTCCCCCGCATATTCCAACATCTGCCGATCATTCATACTGTCGCCAAAGGCAACCGTATCTGCCAGATCCGCACCGTAATATTCACAGACACGTTCCATAGCCTCGCCTTTATCCATATCCTTCCGTATGATCTCGCCATTATAGCAGTCGGCATCTTCTGCATAGGGATGCACTACGTAGTGAAACTCCTGCTCCAGATAAGGTTTTGTTTTTTCAATATCTGCCAGGTTTGTGCAGATAAAGCCCAGCTTATATGCCCCCTTGTGCGGATACTCCGTATACGGCTTTACCCCACATCAGAATCCAGTTCCCTTTTCATCCGAATCAACTCCGAATTTGACAGAACTGCTGCCGCGCTTGTAAGGATTTCCTGAAGGCTGTCGTCAATATAAATCCCCTCTTGGCTCTCTATACGGCAATAGATTCCAAACTGATGAAAGATTTTCAGGCACTTCTGGATGGTCTCCTCCGGGAGCACACTGTCACGGATTACTTTCCCATCAATTTCGATATGCCTTCCCGCGCTGGCAACTACACCGTCAAACCCTACTCCCAGAACATCCTCGCTTACGATAGGCATATTACGTCCTGTGCTGATCAGAACCCTATGCCCATTTTTTCTCGCCTCCCGCACTGCCATTGATGCAAGCTCTGTCGGTTTTTCCAACGGGACAGTAAATGTCCCGTCGATATCCAAAAACACAATTTTTTTATCTGCCATTATGATTCCTCCAGTTTAATAAGTGGTTCCATACAGTGAACCTCTCCAGTTTTCAGCCCCGCCACATCTTTACAATCATCTGTATTGGCTATGATCACCGGGGTCGCCACAGGATACCCTGCCTCCTGGATTTTTTGAATATCAAACGTAAGGAGCAGCTGTCCGGGTTTTACCTGATCCCCCTGTGTCACATGAGCCTCATAATACTTTCCGTTAAGTTCTACCGTATTCACACCCACATGGATCAGCAGTTCTGCCCCGTCTTTCGTCGTAATGCCAACTGCATGTTTTGTATCAAACAGTGTGGAGATCTCACCATGGCAAGGAGCTACCACCTTTCCCTCCGAAGGGATGACCGCCATTCCCTTCCCCAATACTTCTGCGGCAAAAGTATCATCCGGCACTTCACTCATCGAAATCGCTGTCCCTGTAAGCGGACTGCAGATCACGCCTTTCTCTGCTGTCGGGGAATCGTCTGCAGACGTATCTGCTTTTTCTTCTGCAACGGATTCTCTTTTCTCCAGTTCCTTATTAAACTTTTTTATGTTTGAAATGATATATGTAAAAATAAATCCCGCCGCAATAGAAATAGCCGTACCGATCAAAAAGTTCAGCATACTGGCCGCAGGCACACAGACAAACCCGACAATTCCCGCAGTTCCCAGAGCTGTATTCAAAACATTAGTCAGAGTTACATCCCCGCCCCCAAGTGCAGCACCGATCATAGCCCCATAGAACGGATATTTCAGTTTCAGGTTTACACCAAACATGGCAGGCTCCGTGATACCCAGCATAGCGGATACCCCCGAAGTCGCTGCAACGCTCTTTAACTTTTTATCCTTTGTACGGAGCATGGCACATGAGGTTGCGCCGCCCTGCGCCACATTATTGCAGGATGCAATCGCAAGCAGGAAAGAACCGCCTGCTGCCACCATCTGGATATCTACCGGCAATAGGCTATGGTGCATACCAGTCATGGTAAGGGGCGAATATAAAAATCCCAGGACCATACCTCCCATGATCCCTAATGTATCATGCATCCACACAAAACTGTTTGTCAGCATATCACCGGCAGTCCTCATGATCCCGCCTACAACCGTAAAAGTAATAAAACCGGTAAGCATAGGCATTCAGCAGATCCCCCGAAACCATGATCATGCCGATGACCGCCCCCAGATACGGATTGCCTCCAAACATCTTTGTGGCAGAAAATCCGATCAGGATAGGCAGAAAGGCATAAGCGGCACTGGCAAACGTATTGATCATAGCGGCAATGTCTGAAAGTGCCGGATAGGCTTCTACCAAAGACTGTCCCTGAATAAACAGCCCGTTTGCTGTCAGCACATTATTTAACCCCATCATCAAACCGCTGGCAACCAAGGCTGGAGTCAACGGTACAAATACATCAAACAGGGTTTTCACAAGACGCTGCAGCGGGTTCATCTTTCGGACCGCCGCCTGCTTTACTTCACTTTTCGTTGCTTCGGCAATCCCTCCGGTTTCTATGAACCGTTTGTAAACCTCGTTTACGGTACCGCTGCCGATAATGATCTGGAACTGGCCTCCATTGGCAAACTGCCCTTTCACCAGATCCACCTTCAGGATTCCATCCACATCCGCCTTTGCCTCATCTTTCAAAACCAGCCTGAGTCTGGTTGCGCAGTGAGCAGCGCTGATAATGTTTTCTTTCCCGCCGACCAGCCTCAAAAGTTCTTCGGCAGATGCCTGATAGCGTTCTTCCTTTGTCATGATTCTTTCTTCCTTTAATCTATTTTATAGACTACTCTATATTATAGTTTTATTTTCATTTTGTTAAGGCATTCTTTCTAAATATCATAGACGATATTAAGCTGTGTCCAGCACCCTTCCTTTAGAACGTGCGCTTGCAGGGCGCACTCAACAAAAAAGAGCCATTGACGGCCCTTTTTATCGTTTTCGTTTTTCCAGGCAGTTTTCTTACTCCATCTCCCTGAACGTGCCGGCCATTCCCCCGACAAGGCTCCACTGGCGCTGCATATAGGATTTCAGATTTTCCGTGCTTTGCCTGTAAGCCTCCCGGACTGTTTCCGGGTTATCGAAATGCCCCGCTACTGCACCAGCGGCACAATACCCGCTCTCCACCCCGGCAGATATGCCCTCGCCCATCGGGTTTAAGAACCCGGCGACTTCCCCTGCAAAAAGGATGCGCCCCACGCCGTAGTCCACACGGCATCCCGGACGGATATGCGGCATCAGCCACTTTTCCTCTTTCGTCTGCCTGCTGATCCGCAGATGGTGCTTTTCCTCCATATAGGCAATGAATCGCCCATAATAATATCTGATTTTATCCATATCCTTCACGGATACCCCAAGCACCAGCAGGCCATCCTTCACGTTGAACCATGCGTCATATTCCGAAAGTTCCGGCTGCAGGTACGCATAGAAGTAATGCGGATCCAAATCTATGCTGCCCTCGTTAAAGGTCTGGTATGTGGTTATGTATCCGGGAACTTCCCTGGTAATCTTTCCGGCAAATTGCCGTGCATATTGCTTTGCAAATTGCCGTTTTAATGCCCCGACAACACCCTCGCAGTCAATGACATACTTTGCGCCCTCTGTATAATTCTTCTGCCCGTGCAGGCAGACTTCCACAAACCCGTCCTTTTCCGTACAGGAAAGAGCCGCCACGCCGTCCATGACCTCTGTGCCGCTCTCCTTTGCTTTCCCCGCAAGCCACCCATCAAAATGGCTGCGCCATACATTAAGCCCCTCCTGCTCGAAGCGGTATTCCTTCCCTGCGTCATTTGTGAAGATCATGCCCCTGTTATCTGTGGGGGTACACATGGCGGACTCCGGCACGGCCTCCCCAAAATACTTCTTTACAAGTTCCATTGATTTCTTTATCAGCACGCCCGAACAGGACTTGTACCTGGGCATTTTGAATTTTTCCACCAGGAGAACCTTATAGCCTTTTTCCGCTAAAGCCTTGGCCGCCGTGCATCCTGCGGGTCCCGCCCCGACCACTATCACGTCATACATCTGTATACCATCCTTTCCACTGTTTCCTATTACTTCGGCAGGATACCGTTCCCGCTAAAGCAAAACCATCCTCTGAATTATACCATAAAAATTTTCTGTTTTTTATCCAATGGCATGGATAATGATTCCGTCTTATGCCTGCTGATGGATATGCGGGTGAACGGCGTTCTGGACCGCATTCCGGAAAAAGATACTGCAATATGGCAGACATCCCATTTTGGGAGTTCCTGCCATATGTCTGTTACTGATAATTTTCGTTAAAATCTTCCGTTGTCCATATGTTCTCACAATGTCTGCATCCATTTCTTTTTTCTGAAGACAGCCAATGAAATGATAAGGCGTACGCACTCTTCCATAGACAAAACAAAATAAACTGATGCGATAGGCAAATGGAAAACAAAAGCTGTTAATAATCCAAGCGGCACGCCAAATATCCACGTACCGATCATGTCAATGATCATTACAAAGGTTGTCCTTCCCCCGCTCCTTAAAATCCCGCCTAAAATCATATTCTGCACTTTTACAGGTGCAACCAGGGCATATGCTGTAAGCACATACCCTGTCATCTGCCTTACGTCATCTTCCGCACGGAAAATCAATACATAATATTTGCCAAATGCTGCTGCCACTACAGAATAAATGGATGCAAACTTTCCTCCCAGTCCAATCCCAGCGATACTGATACTTCCAAGCTGCCCTGTCATGATCTGATCTACTACGGAAAAGGAAGACTGCATCAGGCATTGCAATGTTACGGGAACTGCAATCTGAAGCAGTTCCCGTTGAAACGCTTTCTTCCCCTCCATCATTTTCTGTTTTCCCATATCCATTTTATGATTCCTCCAATCTGCCTTACAGCGGTTGTAATAATCATAAAAGGAATCATGGCAAATAGCAAAGGTTAAACGCATAACCCATGACAAAATCCAGATTCACATTTTTATCCCCGCAGTCTCCGTTTCTTAACTGATTCAACAGATTGACTGCCAGAGCTGCCCTTTGCCTATTATCCTGTTTTATTGTAGTCAACGCCAGTACAAATTTTTCACTTCCCCTTATTGTCAAACCCGACTACCGATATATCCTCCGGAACAGATATCCCCACACTTTTCAGGAATTGAATAAGATCCATGGCATAATAATCGGACACGGCGAAAACAGCTGAATAATTTTTTATGTTCTCTAAATGTTCCCTGTAAAAAACGGCGCGTGCTTCCTGCTCCATAGGAACAACCATCAGTTCTGCATTCGGGATCTCACTTTTTAATCCCGTAAATCTTTCCCTATCCATGCAGATATTATTATCCGATATACAAAGTACAGTGCTGTGCCCCCTGCTTTTCAGATAACGTCCGGCCTGTACCCCGCCGTCAAAGTGATCGACTTCAATATTTACAAGATTTCCGGAACTGCGTTTGTTTCATAACCTTTTTCCAGTGAACGGATAAATAAAAGAGCATAAATCTTAGTGCAAAACTTTTAAAACCCCTGACTCCATACTATAAACATTGTCACAAAGTATATTTATGTCTTCTGAATTATGACTGGCAATTAAAATAACTTTTCCTCTTTTTTTCAGTTCAAGAAACAGTTCCCTCATTTCATTCACACCATGACTATCCAGTCCATTAAACGGTTCGTCTAAAACCAAAAAATCCGGTTCTTCCATAATTGACTGTGCTATAGCTAATCTTTGCCGCATCCCCATAGAATATTTCCCTACATGTTTTTTTGATTTTGGATCAAGTCCTACTTTTTCCATAATGCTTTCTAAATATTGCCTGTTATTCTTATGATTAATCATATATAGGTATTCCAAATTTTTTATTCCAGAGTAATATTTTAAAAAAGCCGGTTCTTCAATAATAATTCCAACCGAAGGAAGAACATCTGCCTGTTTTTCCCGCTTTATACCGTTTATTAGAATCTCGCCTGAATCCAACGACAACAAACCACATATTATTTTAAATAACACTGTTTTCCCTGCACCATTTCTCCCTATAATCCCTGTAATCTCTCCTTGTCTGCATTCCATATTGACATGATCCAGCACCTGCGTTTTACCAAAATATTTGCATACATCTTTTACTTTTATATTTTTATCCTTCGTAAAATCACTCCTCATCTGTCCAATCCAAATCTTTTATATATATTCTCTTCAAAGAAATGCCACTTAATATAAATACTGAAATTGCTGCCATAATAATTACCGCCGAAAAGGAAGGCGCATTTTTACATACTTTTCCATACAACAGGAGCAAATTCATCCATGAAAACGGCGAAATAAAGCTAATCCATTGCTGGTATAAATACAGATTAGCAAATACAACCGATAAAACGGAAAGAAAAGTTCCCATAAGTACAGCGGTTGTCCTGTTCACGCAGATACTCACAGCAAACATAATCATTCCAACCAATCCGGTAGATATACAAAGGATTATCCCAAATATCAACATGGTTATGAAGGGATCATGTTCGATAATCAATTCATAAGAAAAAGATAATTTCACATTGTATTCCAGCCCTGCATTTGTCATAGCAAGCGAGTTATACAATTTCCCCCACTCTGCAGTCCATTCCAGACATGGAAACAACGGCAGTATGCTTAAAACCACTTCAATAAATGAAAGCGAAACAGCAGACATCCAAATTCTTAATATTTTAGCATATACCCATTTCTTCCTTCCCTCCCTTATTAATGCATACATTTCATTTCTTTGCATAAAAGGTATATTAGAGTAAAAATAAATTACAGAGATACCATATATAAATAGAAAATATACATTTTGTCCAACAAAAGGCAATATCCAAGGCGATGCCGGATAATCCGCAACAATAGAAAATCGTTTCACTGAATTAATATAGTAATGTAAAATATAAAACTGAAAAACACAAAAAAACAACAACCGCCTGCTAAAAAAATTATTCACAAAATCCTGCCACACATGTTTTGTTTTATTCACAGATTTTTCTCCACAACTTTCTAATTAAAAGTTTTCTAAGCAAAACCACATTGACAGCCGCTATCATAACCACTAGCAGCAAGGACAAATAATCATTTCGGAAAATATTATTTGAAGGTGAAAAAACCGTAGCCAAATTCAGTGTCCCAGAGGAAGCTGTCGACAAAATGTAATCCACAAAATAATACTGAACCATTGGTGCCGATAACACAAGCATACGGTTTGAAATAAACATGGAAAGATACGCTGCCCATAAAGATAAAATTCCTGCAAGCACACTGTATTGGATTCCGTAACAGAAATAATACAAAGAGTACCATTTATGTATTAAAAAGAATCTTAATCCCCCGGCATGCATGATATGATCATATTGCAAACCAGATACATCCACCCATGCTAATTTAAAATGCATGATATTTGCAAATAAAAATATACCAAGTGTAACAGAAAACATCGTCACAGAAAAGATACTGAATATCCGGGCAGAAACATACCCTTCAATATCCCCGCGAATCACTTGCTGCATAACATATTTGTGTTCTATATCCTCACAAAAGCTGTCCGCAAATGCAATGGCTCCGCATACCAATATCATCATAGCCGGCATTCCATACATGACAATAGAAAAAACATAAAGCACATTTGTATCTAACGCAATGCCTTCCAGTGTTGAGAGAAGCAGCACGCCCATCGTTAATGCAATTGATATCACAAGCTTCATCGAACATACAGACCTCTTTAAGTCTGTTTTAAAATAATAGCAAAATTTTCTCAAGGTATTATCTCCTTTGCCGCCTGTGCATCGATAATGGTCTGAATACCCTGTTCTTTCTGTTCGCTTTTTTCAATTCCCTTCACAATCCAGACAGGCTTTACATCATATATGCCTGCCCCCGAAGACAGATCCACATAATAACATAATTTCGCCTCTGTTATTTCATACGTCGCATTTCCGAGTATTTGATTATACTTATTTGCCACTGTTTCAGCAATCACATCCACTGCAGCCAGTGGGACTGACATTCCTTCATCAGAAACCTCAAATATTTTTTCAATGTCCAAATATTCTATTCCATCCTTTGATATAAATGCCTGTATTGGAGCATTTACATCTGCCATATCTGAAAACACCTCACAGTACACATGATAAAGAGGCAGTCCTCTGTATATTTGGTTAATACAAAAATAATAGCCTTCGTCTGAGGCAGACCATTGATTTTTATAATTTGCCTGATCAATATTTCCGTCCATGTCTTCATGGTATTCTTGCGACTGCATACAATTATAATCTAATGCATATCCTGTATAACTATGCTTAAACTCTATCCCCATTTCCGTTAAGGTTTTGTCAATAATCTGAAAGGCATCTTCACGAGTCATAAAAGGCAACTGTTCTTCTGTGGAGTATAAATCTGCATTATATCGTTCATCTGCTGGATCAAGCACAAAAGAGCTGCGTATATATGGCATTAAATCCCTTTGCATATAAGACATCTGGCTGGAAAGCGGACCATAAGACAATGTTGTTTCTTCCGGTGTGACATAAGTTGCTGTATTTACTTTTTCCCCATATTCGTTTTTTTCCTCATAGCTGTATACTTCATAATTGTCATTCCCGCTAAATAGTGATCGGAATGCTTGATCCTCATTTACTTTTAACATTCTGGCTTTTGCGGTAATTGGAGGTTCTCCAGCTAAATCGGCATCAACAATGACAGCCATCTTAAAATCAACATTTCCTATAGTATTGTTATAACTCTCTGGAAATGTGAACTCCGCATCGGATATATCGTTTTCCACATAGGTTTCTTCCATCTCGGAACTCGTTTCATTTTGGACATCAGGCGCTTTGTTTTCAGCAGCCTGTTCCTGTTCCATATTTCCACAGCCAAATAATGATAGGGAAAAAAAAGCAATTGCCATCAAAAATATTTTCTTTTTCATTCGATTCTCTCCTTTTCAAAAAAAATTGCAAAATATTAAGTTCTTCTACTGGGATATTTAGGCGGCATTTCACTCAGCAGACGGATTTTCCGCACCTCACAGTCTTTTAAACTGCTTATCTGTATTACATACTAATGTTTTATTTAGTTGCTCTGTGAAATCAATGACAATTTCTATTATCCTTCTTTGTGTTATAATTTCAACCCTTCTTTCATGAAACGACATTTTTTGCCCTTTTTTGGTCATTTTGCAAATATTCGTCTCATTTTTTGAAAATGTAAGGTGTATTCGCCGAAGCCGCTTGTCCAATGGTAAAACCGCCTGTTGAAATTGAAGTCTGCCCTGTCGTCCGTGCGGATTTGTTCAATGGTAGTTTTATCAACTCCGTGTTCCCGCAATATTTTTTCCTCGGCTTCTTTCCAGATAAGCCATTTCCCGTTCTCCCGTCCGTTGTTGTATGCCATTCTTTTTCCTCCAATCTGAAATTTTTGAAAATATCGAAATTCAGAATGCCATCCCGTCAATACCCACTATGATCTTAACTATGACACATCCCTCTCTTTTCTTTCTGGTTAGTAAAATCTAACCCTTACTTTTCAAAAATGCGGCACACCCGTCAGTGGCCGCTGATAAAATTTAATAAGTAACAGTTCAGCATTCAATGTCATGATGTTGGGGTCACAAAGTCATGTATCGACATGCCAGCATGTCATACATGACCTTTTGACCCTGGCATCATGTCATTTAGTTAACG
>BLLT01000156.1 GCA_011958945.1 Lachnospiraceae bacterium
GTCCGGGCAATGTGATGCTTATGTATCGGCAGGAAGCACGGGCGCTACTTTGGTGGGCGGCCAGGTAATCGTAGGAAGGCTTAAAGGGGTGGAACGTCCGCCGCTGGCGCCGCTTATCCCCACGGAGACCGGCACGGCATTGCTGATTGACTGTGGTGCCAATGTGGATGCAAGGCCGTCTCATCTTGTACAGTTTGCCAAGATGGGCAGCGTATATATGGAAAGCGTCATGAAGGTAAAAAACCCCAGGGTGGCAATTGTAAACATCGGGGCGGAAGAGGATAAAGGCAATGCGCTGGTAAAAGAGACTTTTCCGCTGCTTAAAAATTGCCCGGACATTAATTTTATAGGAAGCATCGAAGCGCGGGATATCCCTGCCGGATATGCGGATGTCGTTGTCTGCGAAGCATTTGTGGGCAACGTAATACTAAAATTATACGAAGGAGTTGGTGGCACGTTAATAAAAAAAGTAAAGGCGGGGATGATGACATCTTTGCGAAGCAAAATAGGGGCTTTATTGGTAAAGCCGGCATTAAAAGAAACGCTGAAAGCTTTTGATTTGGAGCAGTATGGCGGTGCACCGCTTTTAGGTCTGAACGGTCTTGTAGTAAAGACCCATGGAAGTTCAAAGGCTATAGAAATCAAAAATTCTGTCCTGCAATGTGTCACATTTAAGGAACAGAAGATTAATGATAAAATAAAAGAAAAAATTACATTGGATGATGAATAAGAAAGGGCTGTAAAAATGGAATTTGAAAAATTAAAAAAAGTTATCGCTGAGGTATTGAATGTAGACCCGGAAGAAATTACAATGGACACTACTTTTACGGATGATTTAGGAGCGGATTCGCTGGATGTTTTCCAGATTATTATGGGGATTGAAGAAGAGTTTGATATTGAGATTCCGGCAGAAGAAGCAGAAAAAATCAGTACTGTGGAAGAGGCAGTTGAGTTAATTAAGAACGCTAAGAACTAATAGAGCATCGTCTGGAAAGCCCTTTCAAAAAGGGCTTTTTCGGTGTTTTTCGATTATATAGCTGGTTAAAAGAAAGGTTATTGATATGTTGACACAAGAGCATATAAAGGAGCTGGAAGATAAAATCGGATATTGTTTCAAGGACAAAAATCTGCTGAAGCAGGCGCTTACCCATAGTTCCTTTGTAAACGAGCAGCGGATTAATAAGCTGCCGGATTATGAGCGTCTGGAGTTTTTGGGGGATGCGGTGCTGCAGCTGACCACCAGCGACCTTTTATTCCGGAACTATCCGGAAATGCGGGAGGGGGAACTGACAAGGAAGCGGGCCTCCCTGGTCTGCGGCGCTTCGCTGGCCCGCTGCGCGGAAACCATCCATTTAGGACAATATATCTTAATGGGAAGAGGGGAAGAAACTACCGGTGGCAGGAATAAAGAGCACATCCTGGCCGACGTGATGGAAGCGGTGATAGGGGCGATACATCTGGATGGCGGGTTCGAACGTGCGATTGATTTTATACATCGCTTTGTATTGGATGATTTGGAAGAAAAGCAGGCATTCCGTGATAATAAGACCCTGCTGCAGGAATATGTGCAGAGGGAAAAGGGGGCTGTGATCCAATATGTCCTGGTGGGCGAGTCCGGGCCGGACCATGAGAGGGAGTTTATGGTAGAAGTCAGGGTGAACGGAAAAACAGTGGGCCAGGGTATGGGAAAGACCAAAAAGTCGGCAGAGCAGCAGGCTGCCTACAAAGCCCTTCTGGCAGCGAAAGGAAAAGAATAGGTAAATTATGTATTTAAAAAGTATTGAGATACACGGATTTAAGTCATTTGCCAATAAAATAGTATTCCAGTTCCACAATGGCATTACGGGAATCGTGGGGCCAAACGGCAGCGGGAAGAGCAATGTAGCCGACGCGGTCCGCTGGGTATTGGGGGAACAGCGTATTAAACAGTTAAGGGGGGCATCCATGCAGGATGTCATCTTTTCGGGTACGGAAATGCGCAAGCCTTTAGGCTACGCCTACGTAGCGATTACCTTGGATAATGCAGACCATCAGCTTGCCATTGATTATGATGAAGTGACGGTGGCAAGGCGTATTTACCGTTCCGGGGAAAGTGAATATCTGTTAAACGGCACGGCCTGCCGGCTAAAGGATGTGAATGAACTGTTCTATGATACCGGAATCGGTAAAGAGGGGTATTCCATCATCGGACAGGGGCAGATTGATAAAATCTTAAGCGGAAAGCCGGAAGAGCGCAGGGAATTATTCGATGAGGCGGCGGGAATTGTAAAATTTAAGCGGCGGAAAAATGCGGCCCAGAAAAAACTGGAAGACGAAAAGCAGAACCTTTTGCGCGTAAGCGACATCCTTTCGGAACTGGAAAAGCAGATTGGGCCGCTGGAAAAACAGTCGGAGACGGCAAAGGTATATTTGAAGAAAAAGGAAGAACTAAAGGCATTAGATGTGAACATGTTCCTGTTGGACAATGTAAGAATCAGGGAGCAGCTGGAGTCGGTAGAAGAAAAATACCATATCGCCGGGGGCGATTTACAGGATACAACGGAAAAATACGAAGGGATAAAAGCGGAATACGAACAAGTTCAGGCCGATATAGAGATGCTAGACCATTCCATAGAGGAAGCCAGGACAAAGCTTACGGATACGGAAATTTTAAGGGGCAGGCTGGAAGGGGAAATCAATGTATTAAAAGAGCAGATCCATTCAGCCCGGGGCAATGAAGAGCATATGAAAAGCCGCTTTGATACCTTGCATAAAGAAATAGACAGCAAGAATATAGATAAAGAAGCTATTTTAAAGGATAAAAACGAGATTGACCGGCAATTGGCTCAGATGGAAGCAGTAAGGGATGAGGCCAGAGGCCTGTTGAGTGCCGTTCAAAATAAAATCGAAGAGCTGAACAATGACATCGAAGCGGGGAAGAACACTATCATTGATGCGTTGAACAGCCGTGCTACCATAAAATCCAAAATCGGGCGTTTTGATACGATGATGGAGCAGGTAAATATCCGTAAAGCTGAGCTTACTTCCAGGCTGCTGCGGGCAAAATCTGACGAAGCCAAGCAGGAAGAAACGATTAAGCAGCTGCAGGAAGAATTTGAAAGCATCAATGAAGAAATACGGAAGCTGAACGATTCCCAGACAGTAATTGAGGAAAAGCTGGGCCATATTCATGATGAACTTGCGGGGAAGGACCAGGAACTGAGGGATACCCAGGTGGTATACCATCAGGAAAAATCCAAGCTGGATGCGCTGGCCAATTTAACGGAGAGGTATGATGGATACGGCGGCAGCGTAAAGCGTGTTATGGAA
Source organism: Lachnospiraceae bacterium (assembly GCA_011958945.1). Classification (GTDB taxonomy): domain Bacteria; phylum Bacillota; class Clostridia; order Lachnospirales; family Lachnospiraceae; genus Kineothrix. The sequence continues at coordinate 3,310 of BLLT01000156.1, forward strand.
TGCAAGGAGGAGGAAAAGGGAATCATAGGGGTGGTGGCCGACATAATTAAGGTCGATAAACAATACGAGACGGCCATAGAAACAGCTTTAGGCGGAAATATCCAGAATATTGTGACGGAGGATGAAGAAACCGCAAAGAGGATGATTACCTTTTTAAAGAAGCATAAGGCTGGACGGGCCACCTTCCTGCCCCTGACAAGCATTACGAAGCCTCAGGAATTCAAAAACCCGGAGGCCTTGAAGGAAAAAGGCGCCATAGGAATGGCGGACCGGCTGGTCAAGGTAGAGGGGAAATATAAGAATGTGGCAAAGGCCATGCTGGGAAGGATAATGGTAGTGGACCATGTGGACAATGCGGTGAAAATCGCAAGAAAGTTTGGATATGGTATCCGAATGGTCACATTGGAAGGGGAACTTTTGGTTCCCGGGGGCGCTATCAGCGGAGGTGCCTTTAAAAACAGCAGCAATCTCCTGGGCAGAAGGCGGGAAATGGAAGAACTGGGTGCCAAAGTAAAAGAACATCTGGCCAAGGTTGAGAGCCTGTTAGAAGAAATAGAAAATGTGAAGAGGGCAAGAAATAAACTGCGCATGGAATTGGAAAATACCAAATCCAGCCTTCAGGATAAATTTATTGAACAAAATACTGCCCGAATGAATGTAATGAAGGCGGAAGAACGCCGAAGCGAGGCCGAAGAAGGTTTTGGGGAACTGAAGGGCGAAGAGAAAGAACTGGAAGAAAAAATCGTGGAAATCAAATTTTCCAAGGAGGCCATCCAGAAAGAACTGGAACAATCGGAACAGCTGGAAAAGAATATCCAGGAGCAGATTAACGGTTTTCAGAAGGAGCTGGAAGCGCAGAGGGAAAAGGAATCCGTTCAGTCGGCAGAAGTGGCCGGGAAGGATTTGGAAGTGGAGAAGATGCTCCAACGCCAGGGATTCCATCAACAGAATGTGGAGCGTATCGACGGGGAGATTGCCCGCTATGAAAGTGAACTGGCAGAAATAGAAAAAGGGCTGGCGGACACAGCCGCAGAGATTGAACGGAAAGAGCAGAATATCAGGGCGATTGAAGAGACGATGACCGCATCGGAAACTTCCCGCTCCGATGCGGAAATTCAGCTGAAAGAGGATATTTCCCGGAAAGAGCAGCTGTCCGCGAAGCAGAAAAATTTCTTCGCAACGCGGGAGGAAATGGCAGAAAGGATGTCAGTTCTGGACAAGGAAGTATACCGTTTAAATTCCCAGAAGGAGAAACTGGAAGAATCCATAGAAGCACAGATTAATTATATGTGGGATGAATATGAGATTACCCTTTCCGATGCATCTTCTTTGCGGAATGAGGAAATGAACGATTTGCCCGCCATGAAGAAGGAAGCGGCGGCGTTAAAGGAACAAATCAGGAAATTAGGGGATGTGAACGTCAATGCCATTGAGGACTATAAAAACCTGATGGAAAGGTATCAGTTCTTAAAGGGGCAGCATGATGACCTGGTGGAAGCGGAAAAGACATTGCTGCATATTATTGAGGAACTGGACACGGCGATGCGCAAACAGTTCAATGAAAAGTTCGCTGAAATCGGCAGGGAGTTCGATAAAGTATTTAAGGAACTTTTTGGAGGCGGAAAGGGAACGCTGGAACTGATGGAGGATGAGGATATCCTGGAAGCAGGAATCCGTATTATTGCCCAGCCGCCGGGAAAGAAGCTGCAAAATATGATGCAGCTGTCCGGCGGGGAAAAGGCGCTGACGGCCATAGCACTTTTATTTGCCATCCAGAACCTGAAACCTTCGCCGTTTTGCCTTCTGGATGAAATCGAGGCGGCGCTGGATGAGAATAATGTGGGCAGATTTGCCAAATATTTACATAAACTCACAAAACATACGCAATTTATTGTAATTACCCACAGACGTGGTACAATGGAGAAAGCAGATAGATTATATGGAATTACAATGCAGGAAAAAGGCGTGTCCACGTTAGTGAGCGTAAACCTGATTGACAGGGAATTGGATAATTAACGAACTAGTACTAAGGGCAATGAAGTGGAATCATATTGTTTTGGAGGAGAATTATGGGCGGAGAGAAAAAAGGATTTTTCAGCAGATTAAAGGATGGGCTTACGAAGACCAGAAATAATATTGTGCATGGGATTGATTCCGTTTTTAATGGGTTTTCAGCCATCGATGAAGATTTCTATGAGGAATTGGAAGAAATTCTGATTGTGGGGGATATCGGTGTGAATGCCACCACTTCCATTATTGAAAAGCTGCGCGTCCAGGTAAAGGAAAATCACATCAAGCAGCCATCGGAGTGCAAAGAATTCCTTATACGCAGCATTAAGGAGCAGATGCAGACCGGGGAGACGGCATATGAATTTGAGAAAAGACAGTCCGTCATACTGGTCATCGGTGTCAACGGAGTGGGAAAAACTACCTCCGTAGGCAAGCTTGCCGGCATTTTGAAGGACCAGGGGTTAAAAGTGCTGATTGCGGCGGCGGACACTTTTCGTGCGGCAGCAGGGGAACAGCTTGCCGAATGGGCTAACCGGGCCGGGGTGGATATTATAAAAGGGGCGGAAGGCTCGGACCCGGCCAGCGTTATTTACGATGCGGTAAATGCGGCAAAGGCCAGAAATGCGGATGTACTTTTGTGCGATACCGCAGGAAGGCTGCATAATAAAAAGAATCTGATGGAAGAACTGAAAAAGATAAACCGGATTATCGACAGGGAATTCCCCGGCGTATACAGGGAGAACCTGGTAGTATTGGACGGCACTACGGGTCAGAATGCGCTGCAGCAGGCGAAAGATTTCGGGGAAGTGGCCGACTTGACGGGTATTATTTTAACAAAAATGGACGGCACGGCCAAAGGCGGAATTGCGGTAGCCATACAGTCGGAACTGCAGATTCCGGTGAAGTATATCGGTGTGGGGGAAACGATAGAGGATTTACAGAAATTTGATTCGGATCAATTTGTAAACGCTTTGTTTGATATTCGTTCGTCCGATGGGGAATAATAGGTTATTGTTCGCTTGCAATGTTATGATGCCAGGGTCAAAATACCTTTTGACCCCAACATCATGTTATTTGGTTAATGAGGGCAAGGTAAATTTACGTATGAAAGCCGGCGAGAGGGAAATATGGGAAGCCGGGAGGCGGAGGTAAGGAAAGTGGCAGAGGAAATGTTGACGCTGGATAAGTTTGAAGAAGCTTCGGAAGTGGTAAAGAAGGTTACACTGGAAACAAAGCTGGTATACAGCGACTATTTGAGCGCAAAGACGGGGAACAAAGTGTATTTGAAGCCGGAAAATATGCAGTTTACCGGGGCATATAAGTTAAGGGGGGCGTATTATAAGTTAAGCACCTTGACAGAAGAAGAAAGACAAAAGGGGCTGATTACCGCATCGGCAGGGAATCATGCCCAGGGGGTGGCTTATGCGGCCAAGTGCTATGGGGTGAAGGCGGTAATTGTTATGCCCAATACGACTCCCCTTATCAAAGTAAACCGGACGAAGAACTATGGGGCGGAAGTGGTGCTGTATGGCGATGTTTATGACGAGGCCTGTGCCCGCGCTTATGAACTGGCCGAAGAGAATGGCTATACTTTTATCCATCCTTTTGACGATTTGGCGGTGGCAACTGGACAGGGTACCATAGCTATGGAAATATTCAAGGAACTTCCTCTGGTGGATTATATTTTGGTTCCTATCGGCGGCGGCGGGCTGGCAACGGGGGTATCTACACTGGCAAAGATGTTAAACCCGAAAATAAAGGTAATTGGCGTGGAGCCGGCGGGGGCTAACTGCCTGCAGGCATCGTTGAAAGAGGGAAAAGTGACTACTTTAGCGCGCGTGAGCACTATCGCGGACGGTACGGCGGTAAAAACGCCGGGAGAAAAAATTTTCCCTTATCTAAGCGATTATCTGGATGACATCATTACAGTGGAAGATGAAGAACTGGTGGTGGCTTTTCTGGATATGGTGGAAAACCATAAGATGATAGCGGAGAATTCCGGGCTGTTGACGGTAGCTGCCCTGAAACATCTGAATGTGAGGGATAAGCGGATTGTCTCTATTATAAGCGGCGGAAATATGGATGTAATTACCATGTCCTCTGTGGTACAGCAGGGGTTGATTTTGAGAGACAGGATTTTTACCGTATCCGTGCTTTTGCCTGACAGGCCAGGGGAACTGAGCCGCGTGGCGGATGTGATTGCAAAGGAGAACGGCAATGTTATCAAACTGGAGCATAACCAGTTCGTATCGATTAACAGGAATGCGGCCGTGGAACTGCGCATTACGCTGGAAGCTTTTGGAACAGAGCATAAGAAGCAGATTATTGACGCTTTGTATAAGAATGGATATCAACCTAAGGCGGTCAGGACGAACATATAAAATTGAGTATTTGGGCGTTGCCTGAGAACAGGGTGTGTATATGAAGGAAAAATTAATGAATGAAGCGGAAGATGAAAGATATGCGGTGGAACTGGAAAAAGAATATGATAAAAAGCGGGAAAAGAAAAAGTCCATCAAACAGATAGCTTGGGACTATGTCATCATCACCTTGGCATCGGTAATATATGCAGTTGGTGTCAGCCTGTTTATTGACCCGAATAATCTGGCGCCGGGGGGTGTGACAGGCATTGCGATTATTTTAAACCGTGTAGTACCTCTGGAAACGGGAACGCTTATTATGTTCATTAATATTCCTATCGTGCTGTTGGGAATATGGAAATTTGGGCTTCGGTTTATCATTTCGACTTTTTATGCAGTAGCGTTAACCTCTGTTTTTACCAACTTTTTTGCCGGCTTTGGGGCGGCAACCAACGATATGCTTTTGGCAGCCCTGGCGGGGAGTGCGTTGATTGCATTTTCCATAGGAATAATATTTAAGCGGGGGGCGACTACCGGGGGGACGGACATCATTATCAAGTGCCTCAGGCTGAAATTTCCCCATCTAAAAACGGGCGCTTTATTTTTCATGACGGATGTATGTATCGTTTCCGTATCCGCAGTTGTGTTCGGGGATATAGATTCCGCGCTGTATGCGGGAATTGCCGTCATTGTCACGGCGGTGGTGCTGGATATGGTGCTTTACGGACGGGATGGGGCGAAATTGGTCTATGTGATCAGCGATGATCAGGAAAGAATTACGGACAGACTGCTGGGGGATTTGGACGTGGGGGTGACCCACTTGAATGGCGCAGGGGCATACAGCAAGAAAGAAAAACAGGTAATTATGTGTGTGGTAAAAAAGCCTATGCTGCCCAGAATTGAGGAAATTGTAAAAGAAGAGGATTCGGATGCTTTTATGATAGTTACCAGCGCTACGGAGATATTCGGGGAAGGGTACAAAAGCTACTTTAGCGAGAAAATATAGAGTTCCTGATTTCTGTAGTTTAGGCAGTTGTAAACAGTACCGGATGTTCAGCGGAAGGCCAAATAGCGGTAAGATGCCATAGCCTGTCTGCTGCCCGTTAAGATAAAGGATAAGGATATACGGATGAACCATAAAGATTTCTTTGAAATAGAAGATATGGATAAAGTGGGGAGAGGAAGCCTGCCTGGGGGAGAAGATTATTATGAACCGTATGCAAAGCGGAGAAAGCGCAGGCGCAGAAGAGGTATTTTCCTTCCAGTGTTTTTATGCCTCATTGCGTTGGCATCTTTGACAGGATGCCTTTTTCTTCTTGTAGAAAACAGGGCATTGGAGATGGAAGCGGCGCAGGCGGCGTCATATATGGACGAGATGAGCGCCGCAGCATCTTATTCCGAAGAGGAAGTGCAGGGGATAGCAGAGCAGGCGGCAGCGGAGGCTTCCAAACAGAAGGAAGAAGAAATTTTAGGAACAGTAAAAGAAATGATGGAAAACGGGGAAGGAACATATTTCCTGCTTAGGGAACTCTATCCGGAAGAATTGGTGGTGGCGGCGGATAGCCGATATTATTTTTTCCCGATTTTGGATTCCCTGAAGCACCATAGCTACCAAAAAGACCAGTTCCTTATGAATGATGACGATATTCTGGAATATGTGGTGGATGGGGAAGTGGTGTCTAAAAAAGGGATAGATGTATCCCGTTATCAGGAAGAGATTGATTGGGAAAAGGTGGCAGGGGATGGCGTGGAATATGCCTTTATCCGTCTGGGCATCCGGGGTGCCACAGAAGGAAAGCTGGCGATAGATGTGGCCTATGAAAAGAATATGGAAGGTGCTTTGGCGAATGATATCGATGTAGGGGTTTATTTTTTTACACAGGCGTTGAATGCGCAGGAGGCTGTGGAAGAGGCGGAGTTTGTGCTGGAGAATTTGGAAGATTATGAGATATCCTATCCGATTGTGCTGGATGTGGAAGAGGTGACAACCAAAAATCCCCGAACGAAGGAACTGACGAAAGAAGACAGGACGGAGGCATGCATCGCTTTTTGCGAAAGGGTGAAGGAGGCAGGATATACGCCCATGATTTACGGCAATCTGAAAACATTCCTCTTAATGTTGGATATGGAGAAGCTGGAAGAATATGAGAAATGGTTTGCCTATTATAGGACACCTTTGTATTTCCCATATGAATTCAGTGTATGGCAGTATACATCTACTGGCAAGGTGGATGGGATTAGTACAGATGTGGATTTGAATGTGAGCATGAAAGATTGGGGGGACGGCGAATAAGGATGTTTCCCTTGCCCCCGTCTTTTTCAATGCTTGGGGTGTGAAAAGGCCTGGGGATGGAAGAACTTTTCACAACCCAGGCTTTTTATACCCGCATAAAAAAGAGTTGGCCCAGCGGCCAACTCCTGGTGACTTACAACGCTGTGGCGTAATTTCCTATAAGGTAAAAAAGAGTTGGCCCGGCGGCCAACTC
>BLLT01000157.1 GCA_011958945.1 Lachnospiraceae bacterium
GTCTCCGGGCTTTGGAAAGGAGCATGGTTATAATTATGAAAATCGCAGGAATCATTGCCGAATACAACCCATTCCATAACGGGCATCTCTATCAGATAGAGCAAACGCGTAAGATAACCAATGCGGATTATATCATCGTCGTCCTCAGCGGCGATTTCGTCCAACGGGGAGTTCCCGCCATCATAGACAAATATACCCGCACCCAGATGGCGCTGGAAAACGGGGCTGATTTAGTGCTGGAACTGCCTGTGGTATACTCAACCGGAAGTGCCGAGTTTTTTGCCATGGGCGCAGTATCCCTTCTGGACAAGCTAGGCTGTGTAGATTTCCTTTGTTTCGGCAGCGAATGGGGGCAGCTTAAACCTTTATCCCGCATCGCATCCCTGCTTTTAGAAGAGCCCGAAGCCTACCGCACTCACTTACAGCATTATTTAAAGGCCGGCTGCTCTTACCCCAAGGCCAGAAGCCTTGCCCTGCAAGATGCCCTTTCCAAAGAGGAGCCTTCCGGAAATGCTCTTCCAATGGATTTCTTTTCAACAAATGCCATTCCAAAAAGTACCCCCTCCGATGATGTTTTTTCAGAAAACGCCGGCGACAGCATTCTCAATTCTCCCAACAACATCCTGGGCGTAGAATATATCAAAGCACTCCGAAAGCGCCGAAGCCCTATCCGGCCTTTCACAATCCGAAGGCAAGGCAGTTCCTATCATGACCTGGTTTTGGACAATGGCCAATACACAAAAGATTTTAAAGATTCTGAAGGACCGCTGTTTTTCAGTTCTGCATCCGCCATCCGGCAGCAAATAGCAGAAATTGAAAACACGGCAGCTTACACAGATATGGCAAGCATGGAAGCCCACATGCCAAAGTCTGTATTCCAACTGCTCGCCCCACAGCTTGGCAAAACCTTCCCGGTAAACAGCCACGATTTTTCCTCCTTGCTTTTTTATAAACTGCTTCTGGAAAATGAAAAAGGCTTTTCCCATTATCAGGATATGACCCCCGCCCTATCCGATAAAATCAGGAAAAACCTGAATCAATATGAGAATTATGAGCAATTTTGCGGCCTGTTAAAATCCAAAGACTTAACTTACTCCCGCATCAGCCGCTGCCTCCTTCACATTCTTTTGGAAATGACAGCAGAAAAGCTGGACGAATACATCGGACAGGATTTTATTTCCTATGCCCGCATACTGGGATTTTGCAAAACATCCGCCCCTCTCCTTACCGCCATAAAGGCAAATGCATCCATCCCTCTCATTTCCAAGCTGGCCGATGCGCGCCTTTCTTTGGACAATACCGGCCTTTCCATGCTGGAAAAAGGTATACAGGCTTCCCATATTTATAGTTCGGTTGTATCTTCCAAGTTTAACGGCCCATTTTGCAATGAGTACACCAGGCCGGTTATTATCCGGCTTTAAGCAAAGTACCGGGCTCATTACCCGTGGGAATAACCAGCCGCAAAGCGGCGCATACCGATGGGGGGATGGTTCCTGCCCCACCCTCTATGCCGTAGCCTCCTCAAACTGGGAATTGTACAGTTCCGCATAAAACCCTTTCTTCTCCAAAAGCTGCTCATGCCTCCCCTGTTCGATAATGTCCCCATCCTTCATCACCAAAATCAAGTCTGCATCCCGGATAGTAGAAAGCCTATGGGCAATCACAAAGCTGGTCCGGCCTTTCATCAGGTTATTCATCGCCTTCTGAATCCGCGCTTCCGTCCTGGTATCCACAGAACTGGTCGCTTCATCCAGAATCAATATCCTGTTATCCGCCAGAATCGCCCTGGCAATGGTGAGCAGCTGTTTCTGCCCCTGGGAAACATTGCTTGCATCTTCATTCAGCTCCATCTCATACCCCCCTGGCAGCGTCTGGATAAACCGGTGGGCATGGGCGGCCTTCGCAGCCGCAATGACCTCATCATCGGTGGCATCCAGCCTTCCGTAGCGGATATTTTCCATAATCGTTCCTTTAAACAGCCAGGTATCCTGCAGCACCATACCGAAGCTTTCCCGCAGTTCACTTCGATTGAAGTTCCTGATATCATACCCGTCCACTTTAATGCTTCCCTCATTCACATCGTAAAAACGCATCAGAAGCTTTACCATAGTCGTCTTTCCCGCTCCGGTAGGCCCCACAATAGCCACCATCTGACCGGGTTTTATTTCGCTGCTGAAATCATGGATGATGATTTTATCCGGCTGATAACCGAACTTCACATGCTCGAAACAAACGGCCCCTTCTATCTGCCTTGGGCTAACCGGGTAGATGCCCTCCACATCCTCTTCCTCTTCATCCAAAAATTCAAATACCCGTTCCGCCGCTGCTGCCATAGACTGAAGCATATTGGAAACCTGGGCTGCCTGAACGATGGGCTGGGTAAAATTCTTCACATATTGGATGAAAGCCTGGATATCCCCTACCTCAATGGTACCCTTGATTGCCAGCAAGCCTCCGCTTACCGCCACTGCCACATACCCCAGATTTCCCACGAACATCATAATAGGCTGCATCATCCCTGAAAAAAACTGGGATTTCCACGCCGACTGATACAACGCATCGTTGGTTTCATTGAACTCCTTCAATGCCTGCTCTTCCCTGTTAAATGCTTTTACTATATTATGCCCGCTGTATACTTCTTCCACCTGGCCGTTTACTTTGCCCAGATAATTTTGCTGTGCCACGAAATATTTCTGGGAAAATTTTACCACAATACCAATCAAAGCGCCGGACACGGGAAGAATCACCAGGGCAATCAGCGTCATAACCGGGCTAATGCTAAGCATCATAATAAAAATCCCTATGATGGTGGCTGCCGACGTAATCAGCTGTGTAACGCTCTGGTTCAGGCTCTGCCCCAGCGTATCCACATCATTGGTAATTCTGGAAAGCACATCCCCTATTGTCCTGGATTCAAAGTATTTCAAAGGCATCCTGTTGATTTTCCTGGAAATCTCATCCCGGAAACGGTAACAGAGCTTCTGGGAAATGCCTGTCATAATCCACCCCTGGATAAAAGACAGGCATGCGCCAAAAACATAGACACCCAGCAGAATCAAAAGGATTCTTCCTATCTTATCAAAAGCAATCCCGCCGTTTCCGGATACTTTTGCCATCAAACCATGAAAAATCTCCGTGGTAGCCTTGCTCAATATTTTCGGCCCCAGAATCTGAAAAGCCGTTCCCCCCACCGCAAAAAGCAGTACCGCCAGCAATCCATACCGGTAAGCCCCCATATACCGAAGAAGCCTTCCCGTACTCCCTTTAAAATCTTTTGCCTTTTCCCCTGGCATCATATGCCCGCCCGGACCATGGCCATGCATCCTGCCCGGCCTTACATTTCTATCGCTCATAGCCGCTAACCGATCCTTTCCCTAATTCTGCCTCCGAAAGCTGTGACCGGGCAATCTCCTGATATGCCCCACATGTCTTTAACAGTTCTTCATGCCGCCCCATCCCGGCGATTCTCCCATCATCCAGCACGATAATTTTATCCGCATGAAGGATGGTGCTGATTCTCTGGGCTACGATAATCACCGTGGCATCGCTTAATTTTTCACGCAGTGCCTTCCGAAGCACCACATCCGTTTTATAATCTAATGCGGAAAAACTGTCATCGAAAAGGCATATATCCGGACGCTTTGCAATGGCGCGCGCTATGGAAAGCCTCTGCTTCTGTCCTCCGGAGACATTGGTTCCCCCCTGGGCAATCTCGCTGGCAAACCTTTTCGGCTTGCTGCCGATAAACTCCATAGCCTGAGCAATCCCGGCAGCTTCCTCCATCTCCTCATCGGTAATGAAATCCCCGCCAAATTTTATATTGGACTGGATATCCCCAGAAAAAAGAACTCCTTTCTGGGGCACATACCCCAGCATATCATGCAGCTTGTGCTGGGACAAATCCCGGATATCAACGCCATCAATGGTAATCTTCCCTTCTGTCACATCATAAAAGCGGGGAATCAACCGGATTAGCGTGGATTTTCCACAGCCCGTACTGCCGATAATCGCCGTGGTTTCTCCCGGATTCGCAGTAAAAGCAATCCCCTCCAGGGCATTTTCATCCGCCCCTGGATACTTAAAGCTGACGTTCTCAAACCGCACCACACCTTTTACCTGCGCCAGTTCTCCATCCTTCGTCTCCTCTTTATCACGAATCGATATATCCATACGCAATACTTCTTCAATACGTTCTGCCGCCACACCCGCCCGGGGGAGCATAATGGATATCATCGTAATCATCAAAAATGCCATTACAATTTGCATCGTGTACGTAATAAAAGCCAGCATATCCCCTACCTGAAGGTTTCCCGCATCCACACCCCTTGCCCCGAAATAAACAATTAACACCGTCACTCCGTTCATAATCATCATCATCAATGGCATCATAAATGTCATCACCCGATTGGTAAACAGCTGTGTCCGCATTAAGTCCTGATTGGCCTTATCAAAACGCTCCTCTTCAAATTTTTCCCTGCTGAATGCCCTGATTACCGGTATACCTGTGAGAATTTCCCTGGACACTAGATTCATCCTGTCCACCAAAGTCTGCATTACTTTAAATTTGGGCAGCGCAATTTTCATCAAGGTCAGTACAAGCAATACAATAGCGGCAACAGCAGCCACGATAATCCACCCCATGCCCGTCCTGGTGTTCACCACCTTTATCACACCGCCAATCCCTACAATCGGGGCATACAAAACCATGCGCAGCAGCATCACCGACACCATCTGCACCTGCTGGATATCGTTGGTGCTTCTCGTAATCAGGGAAGCGGTAGAAAACCGGTCCATCTCCGTATCGGAAAAAGATACTACCTTATGGAATACCCTCTTCCGCAAATTTCTGCCGATTTTCGCCGAGGTACGGGCCGACAGGAAACCCGCCGCAATAGCGGCCGCCATCATCAGTATGGACAGCCCAAACATCATACCGCCTTTTCCCAGCAGATACTTCGTCTGCACCGAAGCGATATCTATACCCAATACCTGATATTCCGCCCTTACTCCGCTAATTGCCATCTGCGACAGCATGGAATCGCTCATGTCACCATAGGATGAATAGCCTTTATAAAGCACCATGTCCATATATTCCAGTATCTGTCCTTTATCAAATTCCCCGTCCTGCAGTTCCCCTGCCTCTTTCAGTTCTTCTTTCCAGGCCTCCAATTCCATACTTTCCGATGATGAAAGAATCATATGCATCGCCATCGGCGCTTTCATCGCATCTTTCAGCCTTTTTCTTGTTTCCTTATCCATATCCGCCAGCCGGTAAAAAGTATCTGCATTCCCTACAAACCCACTCTTCGAATCTGCAAGTTCATAGGAATCGCGAATCAGCTGCTCTTCCTCATCCCCATATGCGAAAAGGAGCATATATTCCATCGTTTCTTCCCGCATATACTCCGGCACCCAGTCTTCTATACCGCTTTGCCCAATGCCCACATCTACGATATCCGCCGTATATTTAGGCAATGCCAAATCACAATAGGCCTGCAAAATCAACAACCCTATGATGGCACACACTGCCCTCTTGGAGTCTTTTAAATACTTCAGAATTTTAAACATCCTTGTTTTTCCGCCTTCCTCTGGCCGGCGCATCATTGCTTTTTTTCATATTTTACTCCATTTCTGCGCTGCATTTCAGCGCATATCAAGTTTGTGAATGCAACGCAGACACAAACTTGGGATTAAAAATTTTAATTTTCAATCTTATGCCGCAACAAACCGTGCCGATATATTTTTTACCTTTTTTGCTATATTTTATGTAGCAATAATGAATATCCTACTCCGAACAGAATGAGATTGCAATTAAAATTATATAAAAAAGACTCATGTACTTACTTTTTCATAAATACATGAATCCATATCCCTACGGCGGCTTGGCCCGCCGCCCATAGAAATCAAATCCGCCGCAAAACCCCATCAATATCCTCTTTCCTGCCCAATACCATAATATGCTCATCTTCCCGCATCACATAGTTTGCGCCCGGCAGCAAATCCAGTTTCCCATCTTTTTTCATGCCCAGCACATTCACATGGTATTTCGCACGGATGTCCACCTCACCTATTGATTTCCCTGCCCATGTTTTCATGATGGGGATTTCGTAGATGGAATATTCCTCCGTCAATTCTATATAGTCGAATACATGATTTGCGCTCACCCGCACCGCCAGTTTCTCGGCAATATCTCTATCCGGGTAAATCACTTCGTCCGCACCGTTTCGCAGCAGGAACTTGGCATGGATATCCCTGTTGGCTTTGCTGATTACATATTTTGCCCCCAGTTCCTTAATCAAGCTTGTAATTTCAAGGCTGCTTTGAAAATTAGTCCCTATGCAGACAAAGCAGAGATCGAAATTCCTCACTCCCAGACTCCGCAATACTTCCTCGTTCGTACAGTCACCGATTTTGGCACTGGTCACCACAGGGAGCAAATCCTCTATCATTTCTTCTCTTTCATCCACAATCATGATTTCATTATCCAGCTTTGCCAAATTATGGCACAAATGATGACCAAATTTTCCCATCCCAATAATTAAAATTGATTTCATACTAATAATCATACCCTTTCCATAGCCTGCAAACTTCCGCACGGCTAACCGATAATAATTTTTTCTGCCGGAAGCTGCACCGGTGCTACTTTTTTACGTTCCGTAAAAGACAGGGCAAAGGTCATGCTCCCGATTCTTCCACAATACATTAGCAAAATGATAATAACCCTTGATACGGATGTCAAATCCCTGGTAATACCCGAAGACATCCCCACCGTACCTATGGCGGAAAATACTTCCAGCAAAATATCTTCTGTGGGAAGATTTTGCAGCGCACACAGGGCAATGGCTGCCCCTACGGCCAGCAGCAGATTAATAGTCACCACTATGCTGGCCTTCCTGATTTCCTCTTCTTCCAAGCGCCTTCCAAAGATATTGCTGCCATGGCTGCCCCGCAGATTTGCCCAGACAAAGATAAGCATTACCGCAAAAGTAGTTGTTTTTGCACCGCCTGCCGTAGAGCCCGGGCTGCCGCCGATAAACATCAATACTATGGTGACCAGCTTGCTGCCGGAACTCATCTTCCCTATATCTATGGTATTAAATCCTGCTGTCCTTGCCGTCACAGATGCAAACAGGGAAGCCAGAATACTTTCCCCTGCACCCATGTCTGCCATTAACCCGTCTTTTTCCAACAGATAGATAAGCAAAGCACCGCCCAAAATCAAGGATACCGTTACAGTAAGGACAATCTTTGTATGCAGCCGGTATTCTTTGAAACGAAACTTTTTCTTCTGCAAATCATCCCACACCAGAAATCCAATTCCCCCAATAACGATCAACAGCATAACCGTTATGTTCACCAGATAGTCGCCGGAAAATGCCACCAGCGAGGAATACTCTTCCTCTTTCCCCATCAAGTCAAAGCCCGCATTGCAGAAAGCCGAGATAGAATGAAAAATCCCGTTGCAGATACCCTCTATCCAACCCAGCCTAGGGATAAACCGAATGGACAAAAGTATTGCTCCGATTCCTTCTATGAGGAAAGTTCCTATGGTTATCTTTCTCACCAGCCGGACAATCCCGCCTATCTGCAAGGTATTCATGCTTTCCTGCAGGATGCCCCTTTCCTTCAGGCCAATGTTCCGCTTCATCAGCATCGCCACAAACACGCCTACAGTCATAAATCCCAGCCCGCCTACCTGAATCAGCACCAGAAGAATTATTTTCCCAAACACTGACCATCCGGCATAGGTATCCACCACCACCAGGCCAGTCACACAAGTAGCACTGGTAGCCGTAAAAAGAGCCGATAAAAAATCCGTCACCCTCCCGTCCGCCGATGAAACCGGAAGCATCAGAATCAATGTTCCTATCAATATAATGGCCAGAAAGCCCACCGCAATTGTCCGTGTCGCCGTCATTTTACTATGCCATTTTTTCCTATATTTCCACGCTTCTTTGTGCGCATTCCAAGTTTGTGGATGCAGCGCAGACACAAACTTGCAGAGGAAAGATTTGAAAAATCCTTTTCTCTTCCCCCATGGCATTTTCCATCTTCCATTCATATCTCTTTCCTTTACTCTGCCTTATGACATCTTTAACAGTTCATCCACAAGATGTTTCGCCACTTCTTCCTTGCTCATAACAGGAAGTTCCTCGCAGCCATCCGCCGTAATCAGCGTAACGATATTGGTATCCCCCCCAAAACCGGCCCCTTCCTGTTTCAGATTATTGGCCACTATCATATCCAAATGTTTTTTCACCAGTTTTGCCCGGGAATTTTCCACCATATTTTCTGTCTCCATGGAAAAACCGCAAAGCAGCTGCCCCGGCCTGCGGTTTTCCCCCAAAAACTGAAGGATATCTTCAGTCCTTTCCAAAGCAATGGACAATTCCCCGTCTCTTTTCTTCACTTTTTCTTCAGAGACATTTACCGGGCGGTAATCGGCCACTGCGGCAGACTTAATAATCATATCCTGCTCCTCAAAGCAATCCCGCACAGCCTGGAACATATCCCCCGCCGATTCCACTTCCACTGTATGGACAAAAAGCGGCCGCTCCAGCTGGGTTTTCCCGGTAACCAAAGTAACCTCTGCCCCCCGCTGCATACAATGCCTTGCAATGGCATATCCCATTTTCCCTGTGGAATGGTTCGTAATATAGCGCACAGGGTCCATCTTTTCCTGGGTTGGCCCTGCCGTCACCAAGATCTTCTTCCCCAGCAAATCTTTTTCCCAGCATACCTCTTTTAAAATATATTCTAACAATATATGCTCGGAAGGCATTTTCCCTTCCCCTATATCGCCGCACGCCAGATACCCTGTATCTGGCATTACGACTTCCATACCATAATGCTGCAGCTTCTTTATGTTATCCTGTACTATCGGGTTATGATACATGTGGGTATTCATAGCCGGCGCTACTATCTTTTTGCATTCACAAGCCA
This sequence comes from Lachnospiraceae bacterium, assembly GCA_011958945.1. Taxonomy (GTDB): domain Bacteria; phylum Bacillota; class Clostridia; order Lachnospirales; family Lachnospiraceae; genus Kineothrix. The sequence goes on from BLLT01000157.1 coordinate 8,944, forward strand.
TCACCGTAGTGGTAAGCATATCATCGGCAATGCCGTTGGCCAGCTTTCCAATCACATTAGCCGTAGCCGGCGCCACCAGCACCACATCTGTGCGCTTAGCTAACGACACATGTTCCACGTTGTATTCAAAGTTCCGGTCAAAGGTATCAATTAAGCATTTATTTCCGGTCAACGTCTCAAAAGTAATGGGATTGATGAAATTTACTGCATTTTCTGTCATCAAAACCGTAACATCCGCCTCCAGCTTTTTCAGCATGCTCGCCAAATACGCTATCTTATAGGCCGCAATACTTCCCGTCACCGCCAATATAATATTTTTTCCACGCAGCATAAAAAGTTCTCCTTCTATTTCGCCTGCCCTAATGTTTTCGCTCTCCTCCCGGCAGACTGGGGGGCAACCCTGAGCAAGGCAAGGCTTACCGCCCCGCCGATTACCACCGCCACAATCGCCTCCGGAATCCCGTTAGCAGCAATGATACCCAATATCAGGCTATACACCGCATCCACCGCCACATTCCTTGCGGCCGCAAACTCTTCCCTAAAGCAGAAGAATATCAGGTGCATGACTAATAATGTATTGATTAAGGCTCCGGATGCACATGCCACCGGCAGCGCCACAGCCCTTCTCGCTTTTACATTCTTTAACAGCTTTTCCAAACCTACGAACACAAAATAAGGCACTACCCCTACCAATACCCTGGGCACTAGCGCAATCACTACGCTCCAGCCGTTCCCGCCAATCTCACCCACTTGATAAAACGGCGAAAAAGCAAAGGATAAAAGGCTTGGCTCCAAAGTGTTTTTAATCAGGCTGGTAATACCGAATGTGGCTCCCAGTACCGCACCCTTTTTCGGTCCAAGAACAATGGATCCGACAATTACCGGTACATGAAGCAAGGTTGCTTTGATGACAATGAGGTTAATATAACCTACATTGGGAATAAAGGTCATGACCGCAATAATTGCCATAAAAAGGCCAGTCAGAACCATAGATAAGGTTTTTTTGTTATTCATTTTTTCTTCCTCCCGTTATCATTCTCCTTTATTTAGAGATACAATACATTAAGAAGATACCACATTTAAAGGCAAGTGTAAAGTGGAAATGAGTGTGCACAACGCCCCTTTTGTAACAGTTCAGCCCAAGACTTTGC
>BLLT01000158.1 GCA_011958945.1 Lachnospiraceae bacterium
CCACGGAATGCGCAGTTCAGCGCATTCCTGACCTGTGAACAGTAACCCAATTATATCAAATTATTAAAAAAAGTACAGTACAAACATTGACAAATAGGGGTAAAATATTGTATTATAATATCTGTTGTTACAGATTTCATAGCGGCGCGTGGCTCAGTTTGGTAGAGCGCTGCGTTCGGGACGCAGAGGTCGCAGGTTCAAATCCTGTCGCGCCGATTAGAAAAAAGAAAACACAGGATTCTTTTAAAAATCCTATGTTTTCTTTTTTATTCGTTTCATATTCGCCTAACATGTTCCTAACGTTATCTATAAGCCTGTTACTCCCTCTTCACAAATCTCCCCTGTGCTTTTATTGCGCACTGTTATCTTATATAAAGTTTCCTCTTGTGTAGCCTTTATCATATTCCCATCAGAAAAGTCTTGTATCAGTTCCTTTTCCACCCCCTGCTCATCGAGCGTGCAAATTCTATACTCCACATCCACATTATAGTTAGCTATCGTTGTCAAGAAATACAAACCTTTCTCATCCTTTGATTCCTGCAGCAATATTCCCATAGTCCGGGGAGATAACTCATCCATTTTTTCTTGTACCGAATCATAAAATAGTTCCTGCCTTTCCGTTTCATCATAAGAAGTCATCGCCTTGGCAAATGCAGTAGAATATTTTACTGCCCCCTTTCCGGATAAATGGTGATAATCCACAAAATCGTCCTTCTCCATAGCCAGCAGTTCCGGGCGGAACAAGTTAAAATCACAGTATTCAATTGCGTTGGCTTTTGCATATTCTTTCATGTATGTATAAAATGTATTATAATTTCCCAATGCCTGCACATAAAAATCAGTAAACGGAGCTGTAACTAACACCAGTTCTATTCCCTCTTCTTTGCAAAGCCCCACTATTTTATTGAGATACCTTAAAGAATATTCTGAAATAATGTTCTCTGCAACGCCCAATTCATCTAAATTCGCTATCATTTTAGGATCACCCACTTCTCCGGGTGTCACATAGGCCCCTTTATAAAAAGCTGATGGAACATTTTCATAATTTATATATTCTGAAGTTCTTTTACCTTTGATCACCCGCTCTATTCTTTTCCAGTCCAGCAAATAATTTCCATAGCGGGCCGATGGCAGAAAACCTTCTATATAATTTTCGCTGCCGGAAGCATTTAATAAAAACTCTATTCGATTCCAATTATTCTTCATATTATCCGTTATACAGTAAATCCATTGCATTTGTAAACTGCCTCTTTGGGCCGGGGTATCCCTATATTGCACATAATACATATCCAAATAAACTTTTTTTATCTGGTTACTCTTTAAAACTTCTTTTAACAAATAGTATGATCCATCGACTTTCTGCACCGGCGTAGCCGCAAGATAAGTATTTTCCCCTAAAATTTCATCTAAAACCCTTGGATCATATCCACAGAACACATGGGATGATCCCAAAAACAAGGTTTCTATTTCTTCCTGCTCATACATTTCATGCATCGCATATCTAACTTCATCCTCCAAGTCATCAATCAGCATATAAGACAATACGCTATTTATCGCAAAAACAGCACCTATGATTATAAAAATTGAACATACTACCTTTATTCCTCTTTTCATTGGTATACCTCTAAAACTGAAAATAAATAAATTGTCTCGCCTCATCGATTTCCGAATGAACTCCCAGATAAATGCAGGAAGCTATGATTCCAATATAAAGCACATAGCGAAACCATATTTCTTGTTTTTTAACCCAGTTTATAATACTGATTCCCTTTTCATGGGCAAAATCAACGATAAAAAGGATTAGCAAACCTACAACCAGCAGGTTTCTGTCTCCATCTCCCAGCACTTCCAAAATACTGGTAAAATCACCCAGTTCCTTTGTCATTTGGCCTAAAATCCCAAAAGCCTCCTGTAAGGAAGAAGTTCTAAAAAAGAACCAGGCAAAATCAACAAATGCAAATGTTAAAATTCCATTTCTCAGATTTGTGCTAAAAGATACATTTTTTTCTTTTTTTAAAGGCGAAAAAAGATTATATAAAACCTGCATAAGGCCATGAAGCGCCCCCCAAATAACAAAGTTCCAGCTTGCACCATGCCATAGACCGCTTACGCAGAAGACGATTAACACGTTTAACTGCTTTCTTAATTTTCCCCTCCGGTTACCTCCTAGAGGTATGTATAAGTAGTCCCTAAACCAACTGGTCAAAGATATATGCCATCTGCTCCAAAAGTCTCTGATATTCGTAGCGAAGTATGGCCTTTTAAAGTTCCGCATCAATCTAATGCCCATAATCTGCGCCACGCCGCATGCGATATTCGTATACCCGTCAAAATCACAATAAAGCTGAAATGCATACAATACTAACGCTGTTGCTATTACCAAAAGCCCATAGTTTTGATAATTTCCATATACTGTATCTACATACAGAGCCAGCCGGTCCGCTATAACAATCTTTTGAAAAAGCCCCCACAGCATTAATAAAATCCCATTCTTAATTCTTTCATAATCCCATAAATTTCTCGTTCCAAGTTCTTCTAATTGGCATAAAATATTCCTTCCCCGTTCGATGGGCCCTGAACCTAATTGAGGAAAGAAAGAGACAAATGCTGCATATTTTATTAAATTATGCTCCGCCTTTTCTCCTCTGTAAACATCTATCACATACCCAATTGCCTGAAAGGTATAATAAGAGATTCCAATGGGCATCAATAAATTCAGCCTCAGTCCAATTGACCGCCCGCTTCCCGCCATGTTTAAAAGGCCATTGATGCTATCCACAAAAAAGTTAAAATACTTAAATATAAAAAGGACAAAAAAACTTACAATACAACAGCCTGCAATCATCCATTTTTTGTTTTTTCCTTCTTTTTCTTTCTCCAGAAGCCGCCCTGTAAAATAGGTGCATAATGTGATAAATGCTAATAGTAATGCGCTCTTTGCATTCCAACACATATAAAAATAGTAATTGCAGGCTAACAACCATACCATCCTTGTTTTTTTGTGTATGAAAAAAAGAAGCAACACTGCTGTAAGAAAAAACACAAAAAAATGTACAGAATCAAAACTCATTTATCTTAGTTCTCCTTTTACTCCGCCCCCAAATGTACCTCATTTCATTTTCTCAATTGCTTTCATCTTTAACTTCATTTCTGCGCAACTTTTTGCGCCTGTTAAATTTGCGGATGCCGCACAGACGCAAACTTGAATAAATACATAAATCCATTTGATTTAGCATAACAGGAAACACAGGCTGCGTCAATCAAAAACCCCGCCGCAAGCAGCAACTTGGCTCACTGCTCACAGAAATAAAATGAGCCCTGCTGCACCTGAAAATTGATTCCCGTGCCGTAAATGGTCAAGTAGGAGCTGAAGGAAATCCTCCCTCATAAAGCGGAAAAAAGCCGCCCATAGTTCTCCATGATTTCCTCCTCATTTCCTGCTATAAAATAGTAATCTATCCATTCTTCATTTTCCCCATGGATATACGATCCGTAGGCCGGGATATCACAACACATAACCGGGCTTTTTACTGCCATAACAATGCCATAACCTTTATCCGAAAGGATCAGCGGCAGTTTTCCGGCATTCTCTCCATAAGAAATATATCTCGCAGCGCCCCGCAGCTTTATCCTCTTCTTCCCGTTCGGCCCGATTCCGTAAATATTTTCCCCCTTTGCCCAGTCCAGATAGAGCCACGTCCTCATTTTTATAACCATGCCCCTTTCCAAACCCGTACCGGTTTCCAGCTGGCGGCATTCCCCTTTCCGTTCTGCCAGCAACAATCTTTTTTTATCCCGTGTCATATAGCGTATTGCTCCGCCGGCTTTTTCCACTTGCAGATATAATTCGTCCGTCATAAGTTCTATTGCCTGGGAAGCGTTTTTGTACATCCATGGGCTTTCCGCCTTTTTCAGGGTAATCAACGGATGTTCCCCGAGTCCTATCACCCCTCCTTTGACAAAGGTAACTCTGACTATAGAACTGCACAGCGGGCTCAGGCGCAAAGTGCCATATCGGCTTTGTATATAGATTCCATCCTTCTTCTTTTCCACCCATCGAACCGCCAAATCAATTTTGGCATGCCCTGCGGGACGCAGTTTTTCCGTGGCCGGCATATCGCCAAAGCCAATATCGTCTCCCGGTTTCCGCAGCCGTGCATTTATCGTGCTTCTTTGAGACGGTATTTTAGCAGTATCCATCTTCGATGCTGTATCTGTCCTAATCTCTCCTGCCTGGTGTCTCCTGGTAATATAAGGTTTCTTGTCTTCCGGTGTTGCGGCTATGCCGGCCGTTGGCTTTGCCGCTTTATATTTTAAACCTACGGATATGCCTGGTTTTACTACATGCGGACTTCCTATGCCGGCCTTTTCAGCACTTGCATTTTCTGCCTTCAGGCATGGCGTATCCAGGGTTCGGGATTCAGCGTTCGCTATTACAATATTATCTTTTCCCGCCACTCCCCTCTGTGGCAGCGGGTCCTCTATCAGCCCGGTGAGATTGCCCATATGGAGCACGCATAATTCATGCAATGCCCGGGTGGCCGCCACATAAAGCAGCTTGGCATGCCCATCATCCACCGGATACTCCTCCCTTGTGGGCGCAAAAATAAGCACCGCATCGAATTCCAGCCCCTTCGTATATTCCACCGGCAGCACCATAATCCCGCTGCCAAATGTAGCTTTCTCCAAATCGCTTTCCATCACCTCCACATATTCCGCCAGTTCTGCGGCTGTCCTGACCGCTTCCTGCCCTTCGCGGCAAATCACGGCAATTGTATCCAGCCCCTTTTTCTGCCAAACCTTACAAATTTCGGCCCCTTCCCGCAGCAGGGCCTTCCTATCCGCAAGCCTTTGTATCCGCACCGGGCTTCCATGCCTGATAATCGGCTCCACCGGATAACTGAAAAAACGTCCATGATGCAGAATATTCGTAGCAAAATCCGATATTTCTACCGTATTCCGGTAACTCTTTTTCAGGATTCCAAAGCTGTCCATGGCATCTGTCAGAAGCAGCCCCCTGAGTTCCTCCCAATCATTTAGGCCGTAGCCAAAATGAATATTCTGGGAGACATCCCCCATAACCGTATAAGTGCACCCCCGGACACAGAATTTCAGCGCCCGGTATGCCATCATCCCGAAATCCTGGGCTTCATCAATTACTATATGATGCGCTTCACTGATAACCTCCTTTTCCTTTACACGCGCATAGAGATAGGCCAGTGCCGCCAAATCATAGACATCAAATTCCGTTTCCGGAATCTGCACCCGATACCCTTTTTCACTCTGTTTCCTCAAAAAATCTCCATACATTTCAAATATGGACTGCTTCCATGCCCTGCCGCCGTATCTTCCACGGTAAGCCTTTAAAATGGCCTTTTTCTCCGCTTCGGTATAGCTAATCCCCTTTCCCAAAAACTCCTCCTTTACTTTATTCATCAGCCTTTCATTGAGCATATTGATTTTATTCTGTATAGATACTCCGGGATTTTGTAAAATGTACCTCTCTACCGCATCTTGTTTCATTAAGCAGACGACATTCCTTTTCCCATTCCTTTTCTCACCGCTCTTGCTGACAGCTTTATCACAATCAGGACTATTCGTTGCGGGCGCATCCCTTTCCTCCTTACTTCTGTCAAATACACCTGATTTCCCATCCTGATAGCCTTCCACAAACTGATTGGGGTTCAACAATACCGATTCCCTGGGGATTTTCTCCCATTCCAGCCTCCTGCAATACTCCTCTAAGTCCTCAAACCATCCGGTTCTCCCCTTTAATCCGTTCCCGCTCCTATCCACACCCTTAATGCGGTATTTCTTTTCATCCCAATCCTCATACAGAAGCCGCACAAAGAGCTGCTCCATGGTCATCTGCTTCACACCATGCACATCCAAATCCGGCAGCACCCCTGTAATATAATCCAGCAGAATCCGGTTGCTCCCTACGATATAAAAGTCCTCCGGCCGGAACTTTTCTGTGTAATTGTACAGAATAAACGAAATCCTGTGCATGGCCACCGTGGTTTTTCCTGAACCTGCCACTCCCTGTACGATAACGTTGTGATAAGGCGACTTACGGATAATTTCGTTCTGTTCCTTCTGGATAGTAGCCACGATTTCGCTTAACACAGCTTCCTTGTTCTTCGCCAAATATTTGGTCAGCAATTCATCATTGGCCACCACCTCACTGTCAAAATAATCCAAAAGCTTCCCTTCTTCAATCTCATAAGTCCGCTTTAACTCCAAATCTATCTTCATTTCCACGCCGCCCGGGGCACAGTAACTGCATTTGCCCAGATTATTCTCATAATAGGCATTGGCAACCGGGGCACGCCAGTCCACTACCATCCAATGGGTTGTGTCCTTGGCAATACCGCCTTTCCCAATATAAACGGACTCCTCTTTATCCAACGCTTCATCATGAAAAATAATCCTTCCAAAATAAGGCTTGTTCCTGGCTTTTTCATTTCGTTCCAATGCACGCTTCATATGGGTATGCATTGTCACCGTATTATTCAGTATGGTGAACACTTCCACGTCATTATCATGATAGTGCGCCAGCATTTCATCAATATCTTCCTGCATCCGGGCTACTTCCCGCCCATAGTTTTCCACATTGGCATTTGCTATGGATAATGTGCGCCGGAGATAATTTTCTTCCGCCCTTCTATCAGTCCTGTTTTCCTTACTGGTGCTTTCTGTTCTCATGTATCGCTCCTTCTCGCGGATTTCGTATCCTGTCCGAACTGTTCTTACCCGCCTTTTAACCATACGTTAATATTATTTTCTATTAGTTAACTTCTGCTCAATTGTAACTTAGCCTAAATTCTGCTATCCTTAATTATGCAAAGGCCAATGCATAACCAGACAGTACAAAAAAACGTGCGGATTCAACAACGCAAAACGTTCCCACAAAACTCCAATCTCATATAGTTACAGAAAGGATATCTATCACAATGCAAATCGGTGCAATTATAAAAGAAAACAGAAAAGCAAAACATATGACCCAGGAGGAAATGGCCAAACGCCTTGGTGTGACCACTCCGGCTGTAAACAAATGGGAAAACGGCAATTCTATGCCGGATATCACCCTTTTAGCCCCTATTGCCCGCCTTTTAGGAATTACATTGGATACCCTGTTATCTTATCAGGAATCAATCACGGACGAAGATGCCCAAAAGCTGATAAACGAAGCCAATGACATGTTCAAAAAAGGCCTGGCCTATGATGACGTTTTCCAATGGGCCAAGAAATGCCTGGAAACTTATCCCAACTGCGAACATCTCACGCTATGGATGGCACTGCTGTTGGATGGGAAACGCCTTTTCAGCAATACCTCCGGTTCGGAAAACTATGACGAATATATCAATGGCTGTTATAAACGTGTCCTTGGCAGCAGCGAAGAGGAAACCCGGACTGCTGCGGCCAATGCATTGTTCTCCTATTATATGAGGAAAGGTCAATACGATAAGGCAGAGGAATGCCTTTCCTATTTTTCCATACAAAACCCTGAGCGCAAACTAAAGCAGTCCAGAATTTACATAGCTGCCGAACGTTGGGATGATGCCTGCCGCACGTTAGAAGAACTCCTTTTTCAAAATTACAATTTTATAAGCGCCGTCTTCCATCATATTTACCTTATGGCAATGAAAGAGGAAAATTGGAAAAAAGCCCACATACTGGTACAAAAGCAAAATGATCTGGCAAATTTATTCGAAATGGGCGAATACCATGCCATATCGCCCGGATTGGATTTGGCCGTAAATGAGAAGGATGGAGATAAAGTTCTGGAAATCATGGATAAAATGCTGCAAAACCTTGACAGCATATATGCTTTCTCACAATCCAATCTCTACGAGCATATGACCTTTAAAACCCCGGAAAAAGAATATTTGGCAGAATTGCGGGAAAATCTCATCAATAATTTTAAAGATGAGGAATCTTTTGGGTTTTTAGGCACTAAGGAGATATGGCACAGGAAATGGGAAGATATCCTGTTAAAAAATGAGCCCGCGAATACTTGAACTTTTCGCGGATGATCAGTAGCCCTGCCATCACCTTCTCCTCTCGTCAATTTCACTCCCTATTACGCAATTCGTTTTGAAAAAAATTTTTAATCCTCTTCTGGCAGATTCGCTGAAATACGATATACGATATTGTTGGTACTCCCCTCTGCCACTATATATCTTGTACCTGTGAGTATTTTAAAATATCTTCGCACTGTTGCAGCAGACTTGCCCGTAACCGCTTCTGCTTCTTTAGGAGTGATCTCTCCATGTTTTTCCATAAAACTAACAATTGTACTTACTTTATTATAATTTTTTTGTTCCAAAACTTCGCTCAAAACTTCGCTCAAACTTCGCTCATTTTTTTGAGCGAAGTTTTCATTGTCGGTCTCAAACCCTTCATGAATCCTTATTGTAGTAATCATATAAGTTCTGTCTGCATCTGTTTCAAACTCCGGCAATGGAGAACCGTTCCTTTTTAGTTCGCGCAAAATTTTCGTTATACCCGTTGATTTCTTCTCGGACAGATCAATTTCCTTAAAAAATTCTCCAACCTTAGGATTTCTGTATCTTCTTGCCCTGACTTTTCCCGCCGCAAACTTTTCCATATCAATGTAATGGTCCGGGCCCGGAAAATTGATCATTTGAATCTGATCCAAATAAATCCGAATCTCTACCGGCACATCCTCTTTGTAATTTTTGTGTAAAACCGCATTTACCAGCGCCTCTTCCAAAGCATTATACGGATAGTTGAAAAAACGGTCTGCTTCCGCCCTTCCATCAACCTTTACCACCTTTTCCTCAATCACAGTTGTCTTAATATAATCCAGCGCATCTCTTACCTGCTTCCATATTGGACCGTAAAATGTCTTCTCGGTAAAATCAGATGCCTCTGCTTCCTTATCATGAAAACGCACCAGCTCAATCTTGCTTCCTGCAATCAACTTGTCCGGTCTTTCCCCAAACATAAGCAGTCCAATATTTTTGATTGCTATTCCCTCATCTTTTTCCTCCGCCACTTCCTCGGATACCAATAAGTCCTCTAAAGAGCGTACATTAAGTTCTTCTATCAATGAACTGTTACTTTCTCTGATAAAATCCTCCAAGTATCCCCTGCGTATATGCTCCATAGATGCCCGATTATTAATACGGTCAACAAATGGTATGGCAGCAAATTTCTCAAAAAGTTCCGCTATCTCGCTCTGCTTGGCTTCTACCGTAAGTGATGCCGGACGAATCCAATATTTCATCGTGCGATCCCGCTCTTTCCCTGCTTCCTTTTTAGAATAGACATCCACAGGTGCCTGATATGGCCCCGCATCCCCCGCTGCACATTTCAAATACACCAAGTTTACCCCTTGATATTCCACAATTTCAATCTTTGGAATATAGCGAGGTTCAATTTTGTTGCAGTATTGAAATATTTTGAGTTGAATATCATCAAGTAATTCGTCCGGTACGCCTATAGGCGGCAGCATGGGAAGTCCATTTTCTGTTTTTACACCAATCACAAGATATCCGCCATCCACCCCTGCAATATCGTTTGCATAACCGCATATAGTATGCACTATTTCTGACGGATTAAAGCCTTCCTTGTATTCTATCCGATTTTGCTCTACTTTACGTCCTTTTAACAGGGTTTCTATTTTTATTGGAATCATATAATCATCTCCATAGCAGGTTTACTCAAGCTATTGCTTTATCGTCCGCCCCCAAAAAGTTATATAAATCAACATATCTTAGAAGCAGAACGCTTGATATCTTTCATTATTTCTTACAACCCCAACATAGGTTATTCCGATTTTCGATTTATTCCGATTTTATCACAAAGAGCCTTGTAAACCAACCTTTTTGATATAGAAAAATCGGAACATTCGTAACAGTTCAGCCCAGGACTTTGCACTTGCTGCAAAGTCCGTACGAGCACGTCAATTTGGCCGAGAAAGAA
>BLLT01000159.1 GCA_011958945.1 Lachnospiraceae bacterium
ATTTACACAAGAACTTTTAATACGTTATACTAGTTTACTTCTACCAGCCCGACGAGGCATCCATCGCGCAGGGGCAGACTTTGTTCATTCCTCAAGGATTGGTTGTTTTTGGCATTTTTACCGTAATTGGGGGTATTACTGCTTTTGGAAGGTTGTTTGACGCATTTACGGATCCATGTATTGCATCTTTGTCAGACCGTTGTACGTCAAAAAAAGGAAGGCGTATCCCCTTTTTAAAATGGGCTTCCCTGCCACTTGCCGTTTCCACCGTCCTTGTATTCTGGTCGCCCGTAAACCGCAACAGTGTGGTAAACGCAGTCTTTTTATTTGTAATGGTGATAATGTATTATTTGTCGATTACGGCTTACTGCACACCGTACAATGCACTGCTTCCGGAGCTGGGACATAACCAGCAGGAACGATTGAACATTTCCACGGTCATTTCATTTACATTTATTGCGGGAACGGCAGTGGCATATCTGGCGCCAGTCATATGGGGGACACTGATTCCGGTGTTTGGGCGTGTCAATGCGATACGCGTGACCTTTGCAGTTATGGCTGCCCTTGCCTTTGTATGTATGCAGGTACCCGTCTGGGCCATCAATGAAAAGGAGTATGTGGATACAATGCCTTCGCAGGACACTGCATTTTCTTCCCTGGCTTCCACATTCAGGAATAAAGAATTTCGTAAGTTTGTCGCTTCGGATATTTTATACTGGATTGCGATTACCATGTTTCAGACAGGCCTTCCATTTTTCGTGACAAGTCTTTTAAAACTTCCTGAAACGATGACTACGATCTATTTTATTGGAATGACAGCGCTTTCGCTGGTGTTCTACATTCCGATTAATAAGCTGACACCCAAATTTGGAAAAAAGAAACTGATACTGGTAGCGTTCTTGATGTTTGCGTTTGCGTACCTGTATACCGGATTTCTGGGCAGGATTTCCGCAATTTCCGCAAATGTACAGGGATATATGCTGATGGCGGTGGCTTCCCTTCCGATGGCGGTATTCGGAATCCTTCCACAGGCTGTTGTCGCCGATATCGCCCAGAGCGATGCCAAACTTACGAGAAGCAACAGGGAAGGGATGTTTTATGCGGCAAGGACGTTCGCATTTAAATTTGGACAGAGTTTGTCCATGCTGCTCTTTACGGCAGTCACCACGATTGGAAGCGCAACCGGGGCGGGATACCGCGTAGCGGCATTTGTGGCGGCAGTTTTTTGTATGCTTGGCGGAATTGTATTTCTGTTTTACAATGAGCGGAAAATTAATCAGAGTATTAATTGAAAAGGGCGCACAGGAGACTGACTATAGGAGAAAATGAGAATGAACAAAAGCGAAATACATGATATGATATTACCTGAAAAAACATACGCAGAGGCAATGGATACGGTTGTCCGTCCATATCTGGCAGAAAGGATGATTACGGAATATTGTTGGCGGGAGAAAGGGAAAAAGATTTTTTGCGCGCGTGCGCGTGCGGATAACCCGAAAGGGGTTGTCATCATATCGCATGGATTTACTGAAACAATAGAAAAGCATCTGGAAACAATATATTATTTCCTCTGTGGGGGCTACCATGTTTATATGCCGGAGCATTGCGGACATGGGCGCAGTTACCGGTTATGCGGTGAGGGGGATTTATCCCTTGTGCATGTAGATGATTACAGGAGGTATGTGGAAGACCTGTTGTTTATCAGCCGCATTGCAGCACGGGAATTTTCCGGGCTTCCTTTATGTGTATACGGACACTCAATGGGGGGTGGAATTGCATCAGCAGCTGCGGCAGAGGCACCGGAATTATTTTCTAGGCTCATACTGACCTCCCCCATGATACGTCCCAAAAGTGACCCTGTTCCGTGGGCGGCGGCGGGTCTTGTGGCAAAGTTTTTCTGCATGACAGGAAAAAGCGGACAGTACCTGATGGGACATCATTCTTACAGCGGATTGGAACAGTTTTCAGACAGCGCTTCAACTTCGGAAGCAAGATTTGACTATTACCAGATAAAACGAAATAAAGAGCCGCTGTTCCAGATGAACGGGGCTTCTTATGGCTGGCTGTGGCAGATCGTGTGTCTGAACCATTATCTCCAGACAAAGGCATGGCGGAAAATAATCTGTCCCGTATTGATTTTTCAGGCGGATAATGATACATATGTATCTCCAGAACAGCAGGAAAAATTTGTTCGGAAATTAAGCAGGCATCAGCAGGGAAATGTGAAACTTGTGAAAATTCCGGGTACAAAGCACGAAATATTCAATTCAGGAGCGGAGGTATTGGCTATTTACTGGACAAAAATACTGCTGGAATGCTGACTTCGTGTTCTAAAAAAGATAAAAGTAGTAGCAATAAGAAAATATAACAGCGCTTCCGTCATCCAACCGCCAGGGGCGGAATGGTATCGTAATTTTACCTGCAAAATAGACAGCATAGGGCAATCTGATCCAGACTGCGGCAGCGGATAATGGGGAACCGGTAGATGCGGAGGATACAGGAGAAAAAGGGTATCATTACCGTTCGGATTATAAAATGAAAGAGTGATACTATTGAAAGAAATAAGACATTAAATGTGGGGACGATAGGATGCCCGCCTACAGATGTAGGCGGGCATCTTTAAGAAAAATGAATGCTTTAGTCCATACTTGACAGAAGAATATCCGATTTGGCACGGGCAAGCCCCTCGTATTATCAGTACATTTTTAGAGAGTTATGATTTTTCCGGGAAAACAATAATTCCGTTCTGTACTTCTCATAGTAGTGGGATTGGTTCCAGTGCAAGCAATCTTCATACTCTCTGTTCGGAGTCTACAGAATGGTTAGATGGAAAGAGGTTTGCAGCAGGAGTTTCAAAAGAAAGCGTTCAGAATTGGATTGGAGAAATTGGGATTGATTAAAACAAGATGGATACAGTGTCCTGTTTGTAACAATAAGACACGCAATATCCCGAAATTCCGTTGCACGAGTCAGACAAGTTTCTGATGGCAGCAACGGAGAGTGGGGGCTTCTCATGATGACGGATGATGAATTGTATTGTTTCTTTTATCCTGATAAATTCAAGCCCAAATAAAGTTATGCGCCCATTAATTATGCATATGTACTTGGATTGGAGGCGTGTCAACAGACTTTGCGGGCCTGTTATCTCAGAATGCCTGATATGCTGGGGCATTTTCAAAATCACAAAGATAATCTCAGAGGGCAGGTCCGGTATAGAAAAAGATGAGAATTATATCAAAAGCAAGGTGGCTCTCAAGTGTGAGAACGGTGGCTTCCAAGCTTGATAATAATCAAAAGTTGACAGTATTCCTTAAAACCGCTATAATTAAACTGCGAGTTCAATTATAAGGAGGCAGACAATGGCACGGAGAAAAAAAGAGCCGAAAAGTGTACACCGGGAAAAAATTGCTTCCGCTGCGTCAGTATTGTTCATGGAGAGAGGCATAGCGGCAACCTCTATGGACGATATAGCCAAAGCGGCCGGATACAGCAAAGCGACTTTATATGTGTATTTTGAGAACAAAGAGGAAATTGTTGGTATCTTAGTGCTGGACAGCATGAAAAAACTTTATCATTACATCGCTTCTGCATTGGAGCAGCAGCAAACTACAAAAGAACAATACAATTTCATTTGTCGCGGATTGGTTCGGTATCAGGAAGAATTTCCGTTCTACTTCAAAATGGTATTGGATAAAATCAATATTGATTTTGAGCGCCACGATCATCTTTCAGAGGAAAAAGAAACTTATCAAATAGGGGAAGAAATAAACGAAAAGATAAAGGAATTTTTAATATCCGGCATAGATAAAGGCGATTTACGCTGCGATCTGAAAATCATGCCTACTATTTTTGTTTTTTGGGGTATGTTGTCCGGGCTTATTCAGCTTGCAGAAAATAAAGAAGAATATATTAAAAAAGCAATGGGATTATCAAAAGTCCAGTTTTTAGAGCATGGTTTTCATATGTTGTATTGTTCTATTGCAGACAGTGGGGAGTGATGAAATGAGAATATCCAAAAAGAAAATGGTATTATTTATTATTATGTTCCTTTTGCTTGTCGGTTTCGTTTGGGGAATCCTCTACCTTAAAAGTGTTGCGGACTATAAAAAGGCAGTAAAGGAAACCACCTTTGAAGACATACATATTTCTGATATTCCTGACGGAGTTTATGTTGGTGAATATGACGTGGATTTTATATATGCCAAAGTGGAAGTTACCGTGCAAAATGGAGAAATCACAAATATTAACATTTTGGAGCATAGGAATGAACGTGGAAAGACCGCAGAAGTTATCGCTGACAGTATAGTTGATGAACAGAAAATAGATGTAGACGCAATATCAGGCGCAACAAATTCAAGCACTGTCATAAAAAAAGCGGTTGAGAACGCTCTGAAAAGCAGGAAATTGACCACTTTTTGACTTATTTGTAGTATTATATTCTGGGAGAGGAGGTTACTGTGAAAAATAAATTTTTCACAGACAAATTTTTGCTGACGCCCAAATTTGCAGGTGTCGGCAGCATGGAGGATTACTATGGCATACAAAATACTCATTGTTGATGATGAAAAAATGCTGACAGAGTTATTGTCAAGTCACTTACAGAAGTGTGGATATGAGGCTTTTGTAGCGGAAAATGCACAGCAGGCAATATCCATGCTGAATACCTATCCGGATTTGATTCTGCTTGACATCAATATGCCGGAAATAGACGGATTGGAGTTGTGTAAAATGATCCGCCAGAATGTCGTCTGCCCCATTTTGTTTCTGACAGCCCGGATTACGGAACAGGACAAAATAAACGGCTTGCAGGCTGGCGGTGATGATTACATAACCAAGCCGTTCAGCCTGAAAGAGTTGACTGCAAGAGTGGCGGCTCACCTGCGAAGGGATGAACGGAGCAAGTGTACGCCTAAAATCGTATCTTCCCAGGGCTTGATCGTAAATCTTGCGGAACGTACTTGTTTTTATGGGGAAAAGCCGTTGAACCTGTCAAACCGTGAGTTTGACATTGTGGAGTTTCTGATGCGTAACGCCAATCAGATATTCGACAGGGAACGGATTTATGAAGCCGTGTGGGGGCTGAATGCCGAAGGAGATAGCGGAGTCATAAAAGAGCATATCCGAAAGATCAGGAATAAACTGAAGGAAGCTACGGGCAGGGAATATATCGAAACAGTCTGGGGGATGGGTTACAGATGGAAAAAATGAGGAAACCCGGATCAATGAAAAGAGCTTTTATCTGTGCGGTAGCCGCTACCATGTTTCTTGTTTTTGCGGCATCTGTCATGACGATTTATGGATGCTACCGTATACAGAAAGTGATACTTCCCGATTCTCAGGAAGTCTGGCTGAATACCCGGACGGTCACAGCGGACGGGAGCGTATTAGAGGGAGGGCAGAGGGTTATCCTTGACGAACCTGCCCAGGTGGATATGCTCGTTCCTACCGGAGTGGATGTAACTTTGGAGAATACGGAATTCATAATAGAGAAAATCGAGACCGGTTTCTCAACGCTTCGCCCAAAGCAAAAGTTAGTATACAGGGTGGCAGGCATTTCTATGGTGCTGTTTCCTTTTGTCTATTCCATTACAGGTATCATGCTGTGCGCATGGTGGTTTTACAGGAAAGAACTGTCACCGCCCATTCAGGTTCTTGCCGATGCAACAAAACATATCCGGGAGCAAGACCTTGATTTTGCGGTTAATTATAACAGGAATGATGAATTAGGAAGGCTCTGCACCGCTTTTGAAGAAATGCGGCAGGCGCTCTATGATAACAACCGTCAGCTATGGAACATGACCAGGCAGCGCAGAATCCTGCAGGCGTCAGTGGCACATGACTTAAGAAATCCCATTGCGATTGTTGAGGGATATGTGGAATATATGCAGCAGTGCCTGGCAGATGGAAATCTGAGTGACGAAGAATTGCGGCATACACTGTCTAACCTTGCGGTAACGGCAAAACGGCTTGAACATTATACAGATTATATCCGTGACCTGAATGCGATTGAAGAAACGGAAACAAAGTATTCCGTAGTTCAATTACCGGACTTTTTAAGAAGAGCTACGGAAAG
This sequence comes from Lachnospiraceae bacterium, assembly GCA_011958945.1. Lineage (GTDB taxonomy): Bacteria > Bacillota > Clostridia > Lachnospirales > Lachnospiraceae > Kineothrix. The sequence goes on from BLLT01000159.1 coordinate 6,074, forward strand.
TCTTTCGTTTTTTGCCAAACAGCATAGCCTGGAGATTGCATACCATTCTGCCATATCCGAATGTCAGGTGAAATTAGACGAGCAGATCTTTTACCGTATTGTCGAGAATATCTTTTCTAATGCCATTCGATATGCCAAAAGCAAGGTGGATTTTGGGTACTCCCTTACCGATGGTATGCTTATGATAACCATATCAGACGATGGCATAGGTTTTTCAAGGGCAATGCTCCGTAAAAAGAACACCTTTCTTTATTCTGAGGATAAAACGGGAGAGCATATGGGCCTGGGATTGGCTACAAGCCGTGTCCTTAGCCAGAAACACGGCGGAAGTTTAGAACTTTCAAATATTGCTCCTGGTGGAGCTTGTGTAACAATTAAACTAGCAGTCCACAAAATGAATTGATATTTTTATTTATTAAAAGTATGGCATTACAGCAGGCGAATACGAATCGCCGCCATTACGGACAGGAAGAATAAATAGCATATGTGCTTGTGTAAGGAGGATTTGCATAAATCCAATGCAGCGTTTCACATTTCAACGGAGCGTTTCTTGTAATATGATATTTCTCTTGATATTATTAAAGATATTATAAAATTGGAAAGAAGGTGAAAATATTGAACGCTCAAAAAGCAGGCAGGCTAATTGCTGCTATCAGAAAAGAACAAAATCGCACGCAGCAGGATTTAGCGAATGAATTGGGGGTATCAGGTGCGGCTGTTTCAAAATGGGAACGAGGTATCGGATTTCCAGATGTATCTCTTATTGAACCATTAGCTGCATCCCTGGGGATTACCATAGCAGAATTATTCAAGGGCGAAAGAACAGAAAACAACGTTGATAACGAATATGAAAGCCTGTTGTCAGATGTTGTAAAAGTATCAGCCAATGAAATAACCAAGAAGAAAAAAATAACGAATTGGATGATTGCTATTACTGTTGCTGTTCTTTATTTGATGATTTCTGCAATATCACACAAGTGGGAAATAACCTGGGTGGTCTGGATTGTATATTGTTTTTATCGGATTTTTACTGAATATATCTATAAAAAATATTAGCAATCTACAAAAGTGTAAGAAACGGAGGAAAAAATGGTCGATTATTCACAATTTGAGGCAAGTGTAAAATCCGGCATCCATGCAGATGTGAGCCGGATACGGCAGAAAGATGAAATAATAAAAGCCGTCGTTAAAAAGCGGAGAAGTTCCGCAATAATCAGCGTGTGCTTCCTATGCATGGCAGGAATTTCTTTGTTTATGAGCTGGATTCCCGCCGTTATCTGTTCCCTTCCTGCAATGTTTTTCCTATGGCGGGCTGTCGGAAAATTTTCTGACGAATATTTACGTGAAATGTACGAGGAGGGGCTTTTGGTTCCCGGCATGATCGTGAAAACGGAACCCCTTACTATCATGGCAATTGCAAACATGACCGCGCGGGATGGTGCGGCAACCGTAAATGGGTGCTACTGTCTGGAGGTGAAGGAGCTTGACGGGGCGCAAAAAATTCTATTTGAAAAAATCCCCTGCTCCTGTTTTTTCTGCTATGAAGGCGGCGATTACCATTCTTCCTTCCAGCCCCATCCTCTCTATTGGGGAACGATAGATCAGCAGTCTATTCAAGAAGCGTTAAGACAGGTGGAGGAGGACAACAAAGAAAATACAAAAGATGAATGGGAAGTGCTCAAGGAGATTGCGCGGCTGTTCCCTGATCTGGGAAATGGAAACTTGATTTTGTTGGATGAAAATTATGTTCCCTTTGGGAAAAAGAACTACATGGACAGCAACTATAAGCCCCTCAACGAGGAAACTGACCCCAAGTAATATGTTCCATTTAGGGAAACGCTGATGAAAGCGTTTCCCTCGTCGCAATTCGGGATTGTTTAGGCAGGAGAAAAAATGGAAATTGGAGAGGGCTTTTGAAAGATAAGCCTGTGAAATATTGGATTCGGACTGAAATTGAAGAAATAATAAAGGAAAAATCAGTTGACAGAGAACGGTTTTATTTTTATATTGTTACTCTGCAATTTGATAAATTTGCAGCATATACGGATGACGGTCAGTGCTTATGTATTTATGAAAAACAGTAATAGTTGTGACGTAGTTCTTGATACAACAGAAAAATATTGTATTATACGGAGGTAAAAATGATGAACATTTCGGAAAAAATATTGGCCATAGACTGGCATGACTATGATACTGCCTATGGTAATGCTGCCGAGGATGTTCCCGATTATATATCAGCTAAGGTATGTATACCAAATGTCGCGCAGTCATTGTTAAATCTCTTTTCAGACAATAAAAAGGCAGCATTACAGGCAAGCGGAAATGGAATTCAGGGACAGGCAACCGATATAAAAATTACATCTGACCATATACAAAAAAGTAAAAGAAGATTAAATACCATTTTGTCAGAAAATACAGGAAAAAGTATTGATGAGGTTGCTATTGCAACCGAACGTGATAATTATATGACAGCAAAAGAAGCAATGGATTTTGGCCTGATTGATAAAATATTAGAGAAGCGTTGATTTTGCTCGTATCGCTGCTTGAAAAGAAGCGGCTCAATTTTCAGTTGCAGGGGAGAACAAATACCTCATCAAAGAGCCAGACATACAGATGCAGAGCCAACAGACTTGTGAGAAATTACAGTTTGTTGGCTCTCTTTATGTAAAAAACTTAGCTGTTTCTCCGCAAATTTTTTCTATTCCTTGACCGCATTTTGACATTTGGATTTTATAATTGAAATACATCAAACATGACAGGAGGATGGACGATGCGAAAGCGATTCTTATCATTAGCTATGATTTTTGTTTTGCCCTTTGCTGTGGCGGCCTGCGGAAATTATAACATTGCGGACGAGAATGCCCCGCCGCAAAATGTAGAAGAAGACCCATTCGCCGGGGCGCAGGAGGACGGAGATTTAGGGTTTCTCAGCCATGGGGAAGCGGATCCCGCCAGAGCGGATGACCAGAGTGTTTTGCCGTATGAGTATCATGGCGGAGAATTTGTCCTGGACTATCAGTTTGTGTCAGAAGGAAAATTGGACAGCATTGGCTTCCTGCTTTTTTTGGACGGAAAGCCGCAAGCCTACAAGGTGAACGACACGGGGGCGGAATATGAGTATCTCCACTGCTTCCGGACATCAGAAAAGCACGAGGAGAAATTTTCCTTTGTGTTCACACCGGACACAGGGAAAAAGGGGGATACCCTGAATATGACAGTTGTGAGCGTCACCAGGCCCGATTTCCAGCCTGATATGAAAGAAACCTCAAGCTATGGCTGGTATCACCAAAGTTTTGAAAGGGTTCTGAAACTGCATTTTAATGAGGATGCTCCGGAAAGTGACAGTATTTATGGAGAAAGTATAACTGCTTTTCGTGATGTCAGCATTTCAGAGGAAAAAGTCACTTCCTCTTTTATTGAGAATGAACTTGTGAAAGCAGGATGGAATGGCGTTACGATGGATACCCTGGATAACAGTGTCTATTGGACGCTTGTCTATGACGGCGAGGTGGTGTATGACAATATCAACCTTACCGGGAAAGATACGCTTACCGTGCGCTACACACTTTGCGGGACGCCAGGCGCAAGATACGGCATATCATTTTTCTTAAACCATAAGCCCATATCTTTTGATGGAGCGGTTTCCTGTGATGTCACATTAAGCAAAGGAAATGTGTGGATTATTGAGGCAACCATAGATACCGCTAAGCTGGATGGTTTCAATACTTTTTATGCGACAGCCGTCGCAGCGGACGGAAATTCAGTTACAAGTAAAACAGGTTCTATTTTATTATACAAGGACTAAGATTGAAAATTGAAATTTTTCAATCCCAAGTTTGTGTCTGAGCAGCAT
>BLLT01000160.1 GCA_011958945.1 Lachnospiraceae bacterium
TACAACGCGGGGGCGGAAGTTCCTATAAGGTAAAAAAGAGTTGGCCCGGCGGCCAACTCCTGGTGACTTACAACGCTATGGCGTAATTTCCTATTATATAAAATTAAAATCCGGCCATGAGCATCCCCATCATTTGGTCTCTGAGTACGGCATCGTCAGTTCCTTTTACTCTGGTCACCATACCATCCAGTTCTACTTTGCTGGCGGATGCACGCATTAATTTTTCCTGGAATTCTTTCTTTTCCCGGGCAGCTTTTTCAGCTCTTTGTTCCGCCTTAGCCCGAATCTGTAGTTTCATCGCATCTTCCATGGAGCGAAGCATAGGTGTCATATCAGTCATTTTTCCCTCATTTCTGCACGGTTTTGTTTGCTTTCTTAAATTTATAGTTTTGAAAACCTGCCATCTGTTATATATATCGGTGATTGGGGGAATTTCTTTAGTAATAGCAGGAAATTGCAGAAAATGACGGAAGGAAGGTGGATGAAATCGGTGAAATGCGGATAGATCTGGAAAAAAATAAGGAATGCAACCGAAAGTTTACATGAAATTATATAAAAGCAACAGGAAATTGGTTTCTATTTACAGGGTGCGCCCGTATGCTTAAGGGGAAACAAATAAGAAATGCACCCGGATAGAACTCCAGAGACAGAAATAGTCTTCCGAAAACCTGCCGCAAAATCAGATGTGGGAAAAACTTTAGAAGATTATGAATTTAGAAAAGAAATGGGAGGGCAAAGGGTGAGAAAGAGGTGTAGTATGAATTTTATGGAAAACTTAAGGGTACTTCGGGAGAAGAACAATATGACCCAGGAGCAGCTGGCAGAACGGATGGAAGTATCCAGGCAGACAGTCTCGAAATGGGAAGGCGGCACGAGCATGCCGGAAATGGAGAAGCTGGTACAACTGACGGAAATGTTTGGATGCACTATGGACGGGCTTTTAAAAGGAAATATGCATCTGGAAAACGAGAAGGAATCGGAACTTTATGACAGATATGGGAATTGGGTGGCCAGGAGAGGGGCTTTAGCTACATGTATTTGCATTTTGGCATTTGCCGCACAACAAATAGGGGAGTATATCAGCCCTTCATTCCTTGGGGAAAGCGGCCTGCCCTTTATGCTTGGGGCATTGCTGGGAACCCTTTTATGGATCAGGATCGGCATGTTATCCTCTCATTTTCATGAAAAACACCCCTATGTGGAGCCATTTTATACAGAAGAAGAAAAGGAGGAGTTCCACCGGAAGTATATGACATGGATGATAGCCGGAATAGGGATTCTCATTGCTGCACTGATTGTGACCGCATCCTTATACGCGGCATGGGATAACGTGGATGACCGCATGGATGCTATCTTCGGCGGCCTGTTCCTTGGTATGGTGTCCATTGGGGTTGGCATCATCGTCTATATTGCGCTGATGGCTTCCAAATATAATGTGGAAGGATATAATGAGGACAATGCCTGGGAAGCTTCCGAGGAAGGGAAGGAAAATAGGAGACGTATCAAGAAAGTGTGCTGCATTATCATGTTAATGGCAGTCATATGCACTATTTTACTATGGCTGTGGGAAACTCCCCATGTGACTGCCGGAATTCCCCTGGCCATCGGGGGGATTCTGTGCGGTGCGGCAAGCGTGGCTTTGAATAAGAGGAGGTAGAGAAAACCGCCCTTTGTACTTTTGCGAGTGCCGGGGCGGTTTTCTTCAGATAAAGCACATTCAATTTTGGACGATTCCAGTCAAAGTGATTGAACTTTTGCTAATAAGGCATCCTGCAATACCTTTGAAAAGTTAATGCTTTTTTCCTCACAAAGAGTATTCAGCCACATGGGGATGCTTAAAGTCTTTTTAACTGCCTTGTCACTGTGTTGTTTTGCGTATTCGGTCATATCTACCAATACCATATTGACGAAAGCGTTATCATTAGCAGGCTCCATTTCAAATTCTTTCAGGATGGCGGCAGGGTTGATTTCGCTTAATTGACTGGGAATCGGGAGGGGATCGCCGTCACGCAGGGCAGTAAACAGATGCAGACCGCAAACATCTTGCGCCATGTGCATAGCATCTGCTATATTATCCCCAAAAGTTGCGAGATTTCCTAAATCAGGGAAAAGGACTGATATTTTGCCCTCTTCCTCATAGAAAATAGCCGGGTATACATAATTCATAAATCATTGCTCCTTTCCATATAATCTATATTATTTACAAAGGGCAGGGGCTTATTACAGCCCCGCCTGTTTGCGTATGGATTTAACAATACTTTTGGGGATGTCACCAGGATGATTTGGAACGCTTACTTTCCCATGCTTTGTTGGGTGTTTGTATTGGTAATGTGAACCGCTTATGTCCGACACATACCATCTATCATCCTTTAACATCCGGTCGACTTCTCTGAATCTCATGTATGTTTCCTCCTTACAATCATATGTTAACACGTATTTTACGTATTATCAAGAGGAAACTCAAAATATACAAACAAAAGTTTGTAAAGACTTCAATTAGGCTTTTGGGAATTTCCCCAAAAGCCTGCTATACTTTAGCCAGGATAGGATCAAGAAGTCGTCGTACTTCTAAAGTGCATTCTGCATAGAGCTGTAGGAATTCAAGGAAGGGAAAAATGCCAAAATACTGTCCCACATAAATAATGACTGATTTAGGCCTTGTCTCTTTGTAGTTCTTCACTACGACAGGCAGGGATTTCCCTGCATATTTTTTCCCTTCGTCCAGATTTTTATATATCTGGAAATAAAGATATCCCACCAGCGTCATTACGATATGGTAGGTAATATAGTTGTATTTTGTGCTCTTGAAGTCTTCCAGCTTCCAGAAATCTTTCATCTGTCGGAAATCTTCTTCGATTTCCGGGCGCAGTTCGTAGGTATTTATGATCTGCCGTGCAGTCCTGCCGGTGTCTGTTGTCATGAATACAAAATATTTGTCTGTCTTCTTGTCATGCACAACACAAGCATTAATTGGGACATCCTTTTCCGGCTCGCCGCTTTCCCATAACGGACCCAGGTCTGTCACCAGCTGGATTTCCTGGTCCTTTCTTTTGGGGTTGGGGTGCTTGTGCCATTTCCCGCTGGCAGTGGCCAGTTTTACGGCATCCTGATAGACTGTCATGTTCTCCCTGGCAGGAATGTAAGTGTCTACCCTGCGTTCTGTCTTTAAATAGTTGGTTATTTCCCGTGACAGGAACCCCCTGTCATTGATCAATATATCATTTTCATGGAAGCAGGAGGTATTTTTGAGCATCTCCCTGCACTGTTCCATGTCATGGGTCTTAAGTGTGCCGAACACAATCTCTTCCGCTATGCCGGAATCGTCCAGGATGCCTCTGAGGACTCCCAGTTTATAGCCGCGCATGGTTTCCCCGTCTATTTTTACTACAGAAGAATTCTCATAATTGTCATTGTCCAGGTTGACAAGAACCTTTGTGCAGTCCAGTATGTGGATACATGGCTGGATATCCAGTTTTTTCATCAGATGTTCCTTTACATAACTGTTATAGAAAGAAACCCATTCTTCGCTTTTGTATTTCGCAAGGAGTTTGCGCATCACACTTTCTGAGAAAAGCCCGTCATTCACATCCCGTTCGTTATCCCAGATATTCCAACCCAGTTCGGCCAGCAGTTCTGCTTCCGTCACTGCAAAGGGGACATCCGTAAGGCTGGTCTTGCATTTGAGTTTGGCAGCAACGGCAAGGCACAGGAGGATGTCAAAAGGGATATGGCTGTTATCCCTGCGCTTATCCGGCAGGGCCAGTGTGAGAGGAGCTGTAAGTCCCCTTTTTTTCATCACAAGGAGGATGTCATCTATCAGGTTGGGAAATGACATTTCTGCTGCATCTATTTTTCCAGTGCGGATTGCTTCGAATACCTTTTCTTTATCTTTTTGGCATATCTGTATCATAGTCCACCTCTGCTTTAGTATATAATGAAAATCCCCCATTCATTATAGCAGATTTTTCAGGACTTAGCTAAAAGACTTATTGAAGTGTAAAGAAAAAATACTTGACACCCATCCTATGTTGTAGTATGATAACCAAGGTGTCAGGAGAAAAGCCGGAAATAATTTTTCTGATTCTTGACAGGGAGCATGAGAATGGAAAAAATTGTGGAGCAGGGAATCCTGTATGACTTTTATGGCGAACTGCTGACGCAGCATCAGCAGAAAATATATGAGGATGCGGTTTACCATGATTTATCCTTGAGCGAGATTGCCGAGGAGCAGGGAATTAGCAGGCAAGGCGTGCATGACCTGATAAAGAGGTGCAATCATATTCTGGAAGGTTATGAGAATAAGCTCCATCTGGTGGAGCGCTTCAATGAAATCAGGGAAAGCATCCGCCGGATGAATGAACTGGCTGAGGACGAATCCATCGGTTCAGGTCAGTTAAGGGAAGAAATCAGGCAATTGTCCGATGGGATTTTAAAGGCATTGTAATAGAAATGAGGATAAGTATGGCATTTGAAAGTTTAACGGATAAACTGCAAAATGTATTTAAAAATCTAAGGAGCAAAGGCCGCCTGACAGAGGAAGATGTAAAAGCTGCTTTGAAGGAAGTAAAAATGGCATTGTTGGAGGCCGATGTTAACTTCAAGGTGGTCAAGCAGTTTGTGAAGTCCATAGAAACCAGGGCAGTGGGTGCGGACGTGATGAACGGACTAAACCCGGGCCAGATGGTGATTAAGATTGTAAATGAAGAGTTGGTTGCCCTGATGGGCTCGGAGACCACGGAGATACAGCTGCAGCCGGGGAAATCCCTGACGGTGATTATGATGTGCGGCCTGCAGGGGGCCGGTAAGACTACGACAACGGCTAAGATTGCGGGGAAGCTGAAGCTAAAGGGAAAGAAACCCTTGCTGGTGGCCTGCGATATTTACCGTCCGGCGGCTATTAAGCAGCTGCAGATAAACGGGGAAAAGCAGGAAGTGGATGTATTTTCCATGGGAGAAAACCATAAACCGGCAGATATCGCAAAGGCCGCTTTGGAGCATGCGAAGAAGAACGGGCATAATGTGGTTATCCTGGATACGGCCGGCCGCCTTCATATTGATGAAGAAATGATGGCCGAACTGCAGGAAATCAAAGAGGATGTGGAAGTCCACCAGACTCTTTTAGTAGTAGATGCTATGACAGGGCAGGATGCCGTGAATGTGGCGAAGGAATTTGATGAGAAGGTGGGCATCAGCGGAGTGGTGCTGTCCAAGATGGATGGCGATACAAGGGGCGGTGCGGCCCTTTCCGTAAAAGCGGTGACCGGAAAGCCTATTTTATATGTAGGTATGGGTGAAAAACTTTCGGATTTGGAACAGTTTTACCCCGACCGGATGGCCGGAAGGATTCTCGGTATGGGCGATGTGCTGTCTTTGATTGATAAAGTACAGGCCAGCATTGATATAGATGAAGAGAAAGAAAAAGAAATGGCTGCCCGGATGAAGAAGGGGAAGTTCGATTTCAATGACTATCTGGAAAGCATGAAGCAGATGAAGAAGATGGGTGGCCTTGCCAGTATTTTGGGGATGATGCCCGGTATGGGGAGGCAGATGGGAGACATTGAGTCAATGGTGGATGAAAAACAGCTGTCCAGGACAGAGGCCATTGTACTTAGTATGACGCTGGCGGAAAGAGAAAACCCGAAGCTGTTGAACCTTAGCAGGAAAAGCCGTATTGCCAGAGGGGCAGGGGTGGATATCGCGGTGGTGAACCGTTTTGTAAAGCAGTTTGAACAATCTCAGAAGATGATGAAACAGCTGCCCAGTATGATGGGGGGCAAAAGGGGAAGAGGGATGTTTGGCGGCATGAAATTCCCGTTTTAGAAAAATGGCATTAAAGGAATGGATATAGAGATATGGACTGCTGTAATCCGGTTTTCGAAGAACGGCATCCGAATTATTTCTATTTCTAAATAAATAAAAAATAATGAAAAGCAATATGCGGAGGTGAAAAACATGGCAGTAAAAATCAGGTTAAGAAGAATGGGTCAGAAGAAAGCTCCTTTCTATAGAATCATTGTAGCAGATTCCAGATCCCCGAGAGATGGAAGGTTCATCGAAGAAATCGGAACCTATGACCCGAAGACAGATCCCAGTACCTTTAAAGTAAATGAGGAACTGGCTAAAAAGTGGTTGGCAAACGGTGCACAGCCCACAGAAGTTGTTAGCAAGATTTTCAAACTGGCAGGTATTACGAAATAAGTGTGCCTGGCCCCCTTTGGAGGTGGACTATGAAAGAATTAGTTGAAGTAATTGCAAAAGCGCTTGTTGACAATCCGGATGAGGTTGTAGTAACAGAAAAAGAAGAAGGCAGAAATATCGTGGTAGAACTTCATGTTGCCCAGTCCGATATGGGTAAGGTCATCGGAAAACAGGGCAGGATTGCGAAAGCTATCCGCTCTGTGGTAAAAGCAGCATCATCCAAAGACAATAAGAAAGTGGATGTAGAAATCGTTTAGGAAGTTTGGCAAAATGTAATGAAGCTTAAGTAAGGATGGGAATTCCCATCCTTATTTTAAAGGAAAAAATGTGCCCCACAACATAGTAAGTTGCCAGGGGATTGGCTGTTTGGATATAAGGAGAAGTATGGAAGAAAAGTTAAGAGTAGGCGTTATTTCCTCTACCCACGGTATCAGGGGGGAAGCTAAGGTGTTTCCTACGACGGATAACCCTGGCCGCTTTAAGAAAATGAAAGAAGTAATCCTGGATACGGGCAAGGAAGAAGAGGTGCTGGAAATCGAAGGGGTGAAATTCTTTAAAAATATGGTTATCGTTAAGTTTAAAGGGATAGATGATATTAACGATATGGAAAAGTATAAAGGAAAAGAACTGTATGTTACAAGGGAAAATGCCCAAAGGCTTGGGAAGGACGAATATTTTATTGCGGATTTGCTTGGGATGGATGTGGTTGAGGATACCGGAAGAAAACTGGGGAAAATAAAGGATATCATAGAAACTGGGGCAAATGACGTATATGTAGTGGAGATGGAGAATAAAAAGGAACTTCTGATTCCGGCCATTAAGCAATGCATCCTGAAAGTGGATTTGGCGGCCGGTCTGATAGAAGTGCATTTACTGGAAGGGCTTTTGGAAGAATGAATTTTTATGTAATGACTTTATTTCCTGAGATGATTGAGAAGGGAGTACAAAGCAGTATTTTAGGGCGGGCAGGCCAGAATGGGCTGCTTTCCGTGGAAGCTGTGAATATCAGGGATTATACCGAAGATAAACATAAAAAGGTGGACGATTACCCCTATGGAGGCGGAGCCGGTATGCTGATGCAGGCGCAGCCGGTTTATGACTGCTGCCGTGCAGTCCAGGAAAAAATCGATGCAAAGAAGGGGGGAGGAACTGGAGAAAAGGCAAAAGTAATCTACCTTACTCCCCAGGGAAAAACTTTTCATCAGGGAATGGCAAAGGAACTGGCGAAGGAAGAGGACATTATTTTCCTGTGCGGCCACTATGAGGGGATTGACGAACGCGTACTGGAAGAAATCGTTACGGACTATGTTTCCATTGGGGATTATATATTGACCGGCGGGGAACTTCCGGCCCTTGTTATGATTGATGCCATTGCCAGGCTGGTGCCGGGGGTTTTGAGCAATGAAACTTCCGCAGATGTGGAAACCTTTTACAATGGCCTGCTGGAATATCCCCAGTATTCCAGGCCGGAGAAGTGGAAAGGGAAAAATGTACCTTCTGTACTGCTTTCGGGCGACCATAAAAAAATAGAGCAGTGGAGGCTGGAACAGTCGGAAAAGCGCACGGAAGAATGCCGTCCTGATTTATATAAAAAATACTTATGCAGGAAAAATTTGGCAGAAAAACTGATGAAGGAAAATAAAGTGCTGTATGTGGACATGTGGGAATGCCTGCAGCTGGATAAAGGGGAAATACTCTATGATGGGGAGGAAGGGGCAGTTGTCTGGAACAGGGAGGATGAACTGCTTATGATGGCTGCCTTTCGAGAAGAAGGGGCAGAAAAAATCTTTCAGTATATGCCGGAATATGAGAAAGAACTGCAAGTCATCCTGCATCAGGAATTCCTGATGCCTTTGATGGAAGAAAAATATCGGTTAACAGAAATAAAGATATGCAAAAGAGCTGCCTACAACCGGAAAACCCCTCTTCCCGTGTCGAAAGAAATAGAAATACGTCAGCTGGATATTTCCTATACAGAGGAGATTTTAGCCCATTATCATCTAGGTTCGGAAGAATATATAAAGGAAAGGCTTTTAAATGGCTGTATGTTCGGTGCATTCGTGGAAGGGAAAATGGCAGGCTTTATAGGAACACATATCGAAGGAAGCATAGGGATGCTGGAAGTATATGAAGAATATCGAAGACGAGGCATTGCCGAAAGCCTGGAATCCTATATCATTAATACCCGCCTTTCTAAGGGCCTGCTGCCTTATGGGGATATTATAGTGGGGAATGAGCCGTCTTTTGGACTGCAGAGGAAGCTGGGGCTTAAAATTACGAAGGAAAATTTTTATTGGGTAGTTGCATTTTCTCTTCATTTATGGTAAAGTATCCGTGTTGCAAAAAATGGATGGTCCTCTGTACGTATACTAAGTAGTAAGAACATCTGAATATGAAGGAGGCATACGGCGATGAATGATATCATCAGAGAAATTGAAGCAGAGCAGCTGAAAGAATCCGTACCGGAGTTCCGGGTAGGCGATACCGTTAAGGTATACGGTAAGATTAAGGAAGGTAACCGCGAAAGAATTCAGGTATTTGAAGGTATTGTTTTGAAAGTTCAAAACGGCGGTAACAGGACAACCTTTACCGTAAGGAAAACATCGAACGGAATTGGCGTAGAAAAGACCTGGCCGCTCCATTCCCCCAACGTGGAAAAAGTGGAAGTGGTGAGAAGAGGTAAGGTAAGAAGGGCGAAATTGTTCTACTTAAGAGACCGCGTAGGTAAAAAGGCGAAAGTAAAAGAAAGAAAAAGTTAAGCTGGCCTGCCAGTTTTGGGAAAGAGCAATTGCGATGTGTAATTGCTCTTTTTTCTATTTTATAGTATACTACTTGGGTGAGGGATATTTTGTCGGCATGGGAGGGCGCATTTAGGGGTGAGCGGGGCAGCAGGCAGTTCGCTGTTTTGCAAAATGGTTCCATGCTTTTGTACGGAATTTCCCAGGGCAGCAGCGCGAAGCGCGATGCTGTTCGCGGAGTGAACGGTAATGGCGGATGGGATAAGCAGGATAAAATATGAGAAGAAGGAACAAAGGACTGAGCTTTTATGAGAAAAAAAAGAGGATAAACACACATATCCTAAGGGAAATCTTCGGTATGATGTTCGGTACTTTTGCGGCGGTATTTCTGGCGGTGGTGCTGGTATATAGTGCAGGGGTGAAGACTAACATTATCGGTGTTTCCATGGAACCGTCTTTGTACAACGGCCAGAAAATATTGATTAACCGTTTTATTTATAAACTAATGGCGCCGAAGAAGGATGACGTGATTGTTTTTCTGCCGGGAGGGAATCAAAATGCCTATTACTATGTAAAGCGGGTAGTGGCTGTGCCTGGGCAGAAAGTGCAGATTATAGATGGTATGCTTTACGTGGACGGCATTCCGGAGGAAAACGAAATTTATGATAAGATGGAGGATGCCGGAATTGCGGAAAACGAAATAGTACTGGGCGCCGATGAATATTTTGTATTAGGGGATAACCGCAATAGCAGTGAAGACAGCCGTTCGGGAAATATAGGGCCGGTGGGGAGAGAGACGATATATGGGAAGGCATGGTTTCACCTAAGCGGCGGAGGTGATGGTATGGGTTTTGTGGAATAAAGTGTGACAAGGGTTTGTGCCTGCGCGGCATCCACAAACT
>BLLT01000161.1 GCA_011958945.1 Lachnospiraceae bacterium
AAAAAAAGAATTGGCCCAGCGCCAATTCCAAAGAATGCTTCGCATTCTTTCTTGGCGACTTGCAATGTTGTGGTGTAATTTCCTAATAATATAAAAAGAGAACCTGTCGCCAGATTCTCTCGTTCCATTTTACTTATGCGTTTACCATATCCTTCAAAGCCTTGCCAGCTTTAAATTTAGGAGCTTTGGAAGCCGGAATGCTCATCACTTTACCGCTCTGAGGATTTCTTCCTTCTCTTGCAGCTCTCTTGGAAACTTCAAATGTACCGAAGCCTACCAGCTGTACTTTTCCTTCTTTTTTCAATTCATCAGCAACAACATCTGTAAATGCTTTCAAAGCCTTCTCTGCGTCTTTTTTTGATAAACCAGCCTGTTCTGCCATAGCTGCAACTAATTCTGTTTTGTTCATATCGAACTCCTCCTGTTAAAATGGGTTTTCAATTACTCTGTAGAAGTCTCTCTTTTGAAACGTCTATACATATTTATAGACGGTTTCCACCTATTTGTCAAGGAAAATATAGTCTTTTCCCCGGTTTATCAAGGTTTTTCCACTGTTTCCCACTCATCTATCATGTCTTCTATCCTGTCGGTCAGTACCTGTTCTGCCGGAATTTTACAAATACTGGCAATATTGGATAAATTTATCAAAAATTCCCCCATAATTTTTTCCAGTTCCCCAGAATTCTCCTCCGGGCAAATCCGTTCCAGTTTTTTTGCCGCTTCCGCTATAGCCATAGCGCTCTCTTTGTAGTTACTTCCTCTCCCATATAGCTTGTCCGCCTTTTTCAGCACCTTGGCAGCCCTGGTCAAAGACGGCAGTTCCCTGGGTATTTCCTTTAAAGGGGATTCGATCCATGTTTTCCCTTCCTTCTCCTTACGCTTTATCTCTTCCCATGTAACAGGGATGTCCTCAGCATTCTTCCCCCCGGTGTTCGCCCCAAACACATGGGGATGACGCCGTATCATTTTGGCGCTGATTTCGTTGATTACATCCTCCAGTGTAAAAATCTGCTCTTCCTCCGCTATCTGGGAATGCAGCATTACCTGCAAAAGGATATCCCCCAGTTCCTCCCTCATATTCTCTGCATTTCCTGTTTTATCGTAAATGCGGATGGAGGATACCAGCTCCGCTGCCTCCTCCATCATACAAGGTTTCAAACTTTCATGGGTCTGTTTCCTGTCCCAGGGGCAGCCATTCTCGCCCCTTAGAACCTCTACAATATGTTTCAAATCCTCAAAAGTATATTTCCCGTCCATCTCTTTTCCTTTTTTTATTTTCTTAATTCCCGCTTACAGACTTATTTCCGCTCACGGTGTTGCCGCTAATGGTACTGGGTTCTTCTTTCACCAAATCTGTGAAGGAATAGGTTACATCTCTTTCCTCCTCATCAATCTGCACGGTATAGCTCTTAGTCACATATCCCGGCTTACGCAGGGTAATAGTATGCATACCCGCTTCTTTTCTAAAGTTGACCGGCGAAATGCCCATATAAACGCCATCCAGATATACCTCCACATCGGAAGGTGAATCAATATATACTTTATAATTGCTGGACAATTCGTTGGCCGATACACTGCCTGGAATCTCATAAGCATTATCATAGCTGTCATCTTCTTCCAGCGATTTCTCCAGAGTCAGGCTGATGCTGGCCAGTTCCTGGCTGACTTTAATATATTGAGTAATGGTATCATAGCCGGCGGCTTCGGCCACCATCTGATGCAGGCCGTATTCCAGTTCCACAGGGGCGCTGATATCCACCTCTTCCCCGTCAATGCTGACCACAGTGTCGCTGGGGGAAACAGCAAATAAAATCCTGCCTACCTTGGGCTCTTCCACTTCCACATCGCCCACGTTCAATGTCACTTCCTGATTCCTGGCAATTGCTACCTGACGGATTTCATCTATGCCCGGCGCCGTCAAATGCACATCATATACCCCTTCCGGCACTACCAGAAGCATGTCCTCGGTAATCTGCTGTATCACGGACTGCCCTACCTCTATCCATCCGCCCTTTAAGTATTCATCATTGCTTAGCCTAAGGTATCCGTGCCCTTCTTCCACCACTACACTGTAAACGCTGTTGCCGACTCCGCTGACTGTCAGTACATCTCCCCGTACCACATCTTCCAGCTGAGCATCCTTCCCTTCCGAAGAAACCACTAAGTTATTCTGGATGCTATAAAGGCCGCTGCCCACTTCCGCACTTTTCCCAAGCACATCAAAGCTGTATTTTTCCACATTTTCTAATACCCAAGCGCTTTCGGACAGCTTCATCCCTGACAGTTTCTTTTTACTCCTCAAAAAAGTAACATCCACGATATCCCCGTGGGATATCTGTTCCATGGACATTCCGCTGCCATATTTATCCTGAATCACAGTAGTGCCGTCATATTTCAAAGTGTAATACCTCCCCGTCTCCACGTTCATAAAGGTAATCCTTTGCATGCCGGCATCTATTTCCTTCACCACCGCCGTATCCACGGAATCATAGCTGCCCGGCTGGGCCACCACGAATCCCGAATCATAACTTTCATATGTAGATTCATGCGCAAAACCCTTGCTGTCGCTGGCCGATAAAAAGCCCGCAGCTGCAAGCCCTGCCGTCAATATGGAGAGTACTGCCGCCGTAAAAATTACCGGCTTGCTTCTCCCCACCTTTCCCCAAAAACCTCTACGCATGAGTATTCCTCCTATTCCAGTTCCGCAAGCGCCCTCCTAGCACCCTTTCTTCTCGCAGAGAATTTCCTGTCTGCTTCACAGCCATGAAATCCTCTGGGGTACTCTCCGGGCACTTGCTGTTTTCCAGTTCTGCAAGTTCCCTCCCAGCACCCTTTCTTCCCGCAGGGTACTCTCCGGGCACTTGCTGCTCTCTTTGTCATCTTACCAAGCTATTATATACTAATAAGAAGAAAAAGAAAAGCATCCATATGTACTTTTATAATTTTCCAAAAAACTGGTTTTATTTTCTTCCTGTGCTAAAAGCTTTTCCATTTTTTCCAGATTTCGTCCTGGAATCCATGATTTTCCAGAGTTATAATAAAAATTTACAATCTTCCAGAATTTTTCCGGGTAAATAAAACGGTAATACAGCTGTCTGTAATCCGCCTGCGTAAGTTCCCTTTCCTGATGATAGGTTTCCAGTAAAAGATTCCCCAATTCTATGGACCAGTTCCCTTTTTCCAGCAGCTTCCTCATAAACAGGTATAGATCCCTCACCGGGTTATCCCGGATGCATTTCTCGAAATTGATCACAGCCATTTCTTCTTTGTCATCCCCATCCCCCTTCGTCACAAGGATGTTGTGATGCTGGTAATCGCCGTGGCAGATAATGCATGATTCCGCCGTTCCCGTGCCGCCGGTTTTCCCGCCGTTTCCCGGCTCCTGGTTTTTCGTATACTCCTGGGATTCCTCCGTTACCCGGAGCGCGAGGTCGAAAAAGTAATCGTAATGCTTCAACAGGAATATTTCAAAATTGGTCTTCTGGCTCTTATCCTTTAGAAACTTCCTTACCTTCCTCAATTCCCTGTTATGCTTCTCATATTCTTTATCCATCCCGGTTTCCGCCTTTTGTCCAATGCCGGGAAACAATTCTATGTCCATATGAGATGCTTTATGAAGCCGGGCTAACGTCTTCACCGCCTGCCTGCATTCTTTGATATCGCGGACGTTGCATTCTCTTCCTTCAAAATATGTCTTCAATATGTAGGGAACCCTGTCCTGGTCATATACGATCAAATCATTTTCCTTTGTTTTCAGAATGCTTTCCGCCAGCGGAAACCCCTGCTCTTTTATCTGTTTCAGCAGTGCATCCTGAAAAATAATTTTACTTTTCGGCCCCGTATATTCCTTTAAAATCAAAAGACCCTTATCGGACTCACACAAAATTGCGCCCCGCCCTTTCCAGGTACGAAGCACTTCTATTTCATAATTTTCCAGTACGCCAACTGCCCTGTCATTCACTGAAATTCCTCCCATTTCACGTATCATAATCTTAATCTATCCTATCTTATGAAGTAATATGGGAAAGTATTCATAATTAACGGCAGTTTAGCTGGTACAAAGAAACCCGGGCGTTTTCCGCCTTTGCCTGTCTCCATTTTATTGTAAAAATCTATCCTTCAGGAAAGGTCTTCGCATATTCCAGCAGCTTCTCCTTCTCATTCTCCTCCGGATATTCCAATACAATCTGAAGCAGCATCTCCAAAGTTTTTCCAAGACGCGGCCCCGGTTTCATCCCCGCCTCTATTAAATCCCGGCCAGTCACGGCCAAAGTGTGCAAAGATACGCACTGCCGCTCTTCTATAACCCTTTCATAAATGGCATGAATCTCCTCCAGCTTATGAAATTTTTCTTCCCTGCAATAATCGCTCTGCGCCAAAATATCCGCCCTTTTCACGGCAAACAAATATGGGAAAATATCTTCCCCGATTTTATGCACTGCCCTGCGCACGCTTTTCGCCCTTGCCTCCACCGGATAATCATGGTATAGCACCAGCCGGCAGACTTTATACACCGTATCATTATCAAACCGCAGACGCCGCAGTATCTGTCTCGCCGCCGTTTCCCCGGCCGCACTGTGTCCGTGGAAATGGTCTCTTCCATTTTCATCCGTTGTCCTTGTCTCCGGCTTCCCTATATCATGAAAAAGCATGGCCAGCCGCAGCACTTTATCCCTCTCCACTTCCCGCAGCGAATGAAGAATATGCTCCCCCACCGTATAGCAATGGTGGGGGTGGTTCTGGGCTGTCTCCATGCACCGGTCAAACTCCGGCAAAATCACCTTCGTAATCCCTGTCTCATAACATATCCTCAAATAATCCGGGTGAGGGGATACCAGCAGCTTTACCAGTTCCGTTTGAATCCGTTCTGCGCTGATATGCCCCAGATTCCCAGCCATCTTCCGAATGGCCTGCTCTGTTCCCTCTTCTATGGCATACCCCAGCTGGGCGGAAAAGCGAACCGCCCGCATCATACGCAGCGCGTCTTCCTCAAAACGCTCCTGGGACTCACCCACACACCGGATAAGCTTCCTTTCCATATCCTCCAGCCCGCCAAAGGCATCCACCAACCCCGTCCTGTTGTTATATGCCATAGCATTAATGGTAAAATCCCGGCGCTTCAAGTCTTCCCTCAAGTTAGAAGTAAAGGTAACCTCCTTCGGATGCCTGCTGTCCTCATATTCCCCGTCAATACGGTAAGTGGTCACCTCGAAGCCTTCCCTCCCCAGCATCACCGTCACCGTCCCATGCTGTATCCCCGTATCTATGGTATGCCTGAAAAGGGCCTTCACCTGCTGCGGGCTGGCCGAAGTGGTAATATCCCAGTCATCCGGAATTCGCCCTAGGATGGAATCCCTCACACATCCGCCCACCGCGTAGGCCTCGAAACCGTTGGCTTCTATTGTCGATATAATATTTTCCACTTTTTCCGGTAAACTTATATGCATCGTTTCTCTCTCACCATTCCATTGCTTTTTGCACGCTTTCCCAGCTGCTTTTTGCGGGCAGGAATCAGGGCCTGCGAAGCCTGCATTACTTAAGAAGCCTTACAGTTTCCCTGGCAATCGCCAGTTCCTCATTAGTAGGAACTACCATCACCGTCACTTTATCCTCTTTGCCGGAAAGAATCACCTCTTCCCCGCGGATTTTATTTTTCTCTAAATCGAAGCTTACTCCCAGGAATCCCAGATACTTCCCTACCATTTCCCGCACCAACGCATTATTTTCGCCAATCCCTGCCGTAAATGCGATGACATCCACACCGTTCATGGCCGCAACATAAGCGCCGATATATTTAGCTACCCTGTAGCAATAAGTCTCCAGCGCTTCCTTCGCCTTCTCATTGCCGCTTTCTGCAGCCTCGCCCAAATCCCTGAAATCGCTGGACAGCCCGCCGGACAGCCCCAAAACACCGGATTTTTTATTGCAGATATTAATGAACTCTTCCGCAGTAATATGTTCTTTTTCCGCCACAAAAGTGATAATCGCCGGATCCATATCCCCGCTTCTCGTTCCCATAATCAGGCCCTCCAACGGCGTCAGCCCCATGGACGTGTCCACAGACTCCCCGTTTTTCACTGCCGATATACTGGCCCCGTTCCCTAAATGGCAAACAATGATTTTCAAATCCTTCCTGTCTTTTCCCAATATTTCCGCCGCCCTCCTGGACACGAAGTCATGGCTTGTTCCATGGAAACCGTAACGGCGCACTTTATATTTTTCATAATATTCATAAGGAAGCCCATACATATAAGCCTTTTTAGGCATAGTTTGGTGAAAGGCGGTATCAAATACCCCTACCATGGGCACGTTGGGCATTACCTCTTTACAGGAATTGATGCCCACCAGGTTGGCCGGGTTGTGCAAAGGAGCCAAATCGTTGCAGCCCTCCACCTGTTTTAACACTTCATCTGTAATGATAACGGAAGAAGCAAATTTCTCCCCTCCATGTACGATGCGATGGCCCACCGCCCCTATTTCCTCCAAAGAACTGATTACTCCCACCTCTTTATCGGTCAGTTTTTCAATTACCAGCTTCACGGCTACCGTATGGTCCGGCATGTCCGTCTCCACCGTCACCTTAGCCCCGCCTGCCGGCTGATGGGTGATGGCGCTGCCGTCAATCCCAATCCTTTCACACAGGCCCTTGGCCAATACCTTTTCGCTTTCGCTGTCGATTAATTGGTATTTCAGCGAAGAACTGCCGCAGTTTATTACCAGAATATTCATACCTTACTCCTTTTCTGCACGGCTTTTTCCTTAAATTTATTTTGTTTTTACCAGATATGCGTATGCCATGCGGACACATGCCTGGAATTATAAATTTTTATTATAAATTATTTCGATATTCTAATACTACAACATGCTTTGGGATATTTCCAGAGGGAATTCAAATTCCTATAAAAAAGAATTGGCCCAGTGCGTCGCCCACAGAAAGCCGTTTCACGGCCGCGCGCCTGCCGCACTGAACCAAACCATTACTCTAACAGAAATTTTACCGATGTTTTGAGAAAAGTTTTTGAGGTATCTCGAATACCAAAATAATTCCAAGTACAATCGCAATAGCGCTCTTCATTGCTTCATAACCGTTCTCCAAAGCCAAAGCCCTCTCGTCCATCAGCAAATGGTATACAGCCCGGTAAACAGTAATACCCGGCACTAAGGGGAAAAGGCCAGGAACCATAAAAACTGTAGCCGGACAGTGTCTTTTTACTGCCAAAAGGCGCGAAAAAAACACTACGGACATAGATGACAAAAAGCAGGCCATAATTGTTCCGCACACAGGTGAAGCAAGCCTGAAAATAATCCAGCCGCCTCCGCCCACCGCACCGCTGACAACTGAATATCTGCACGGCACTTCAAACAATATGGAAAAAGCTATAGTGCCAAACACTGCTGCCAAAATTTCTCCTGCCATCCTAATTTCCATCAAAATCCCCAGCCCCTTAATTGCCCGATTATAAAAAACCCTCCGCCAACACCTGCCGCAATGCAGAAAAATACGAGCAGCGCATCCAACATCCGCACAAATCCGGAAATATAATCCCCATCCGCAATCTCCCGGATGGCATTTACAAAAGCCACTCCCGGCACCAGGGGCATAACAGCGCCCACAGCCATATAACTTAAATCCTGCCCTGCCCCTGCCAAGTATAAACAGCCGCAAAAAAGCACAGCCACTAAGCTTCCGGCAATATTTCCTGTAATTTTCGATAAATGCGGCACGGCAAAATACAACTGAAAGCTGTAGAGCAGCATTCCGGCCACAAAGACAACCGCACTGTCCCATACACTTCCGCCGAATAAATAGCAGAAGGCCGCGCTCCCCAGACCGGCAGCCCCAATTCGCACCGCCCGGCCCTTCTCTTTTTCGCTGCGTATAGCTTCCAATGCCCCCATTGCCTCTTCTACCGAATACTTCCCTCCCTCAATTTCCCTGGATAATTGATTAATTGCAATTACCTTGTTCAAATGAGTTCCGCTCACCGGTATATGCTGCACACGGACAAAATCATTCCCTTCTTCATCATTTCCTGTTATAAAAATACCATTACTTAAGACAAAGGCATTTTCGGAGCGGACTCCGTAATACACGCAAATCCGCTCCATAGTTTCCTCTACACGGGAAATTTCCGCTCCGTTCTCCAAAAGAAGGCTTCCCGCGCAAAACGCCAGTTCTATCACTTGTTCTGTTTTAGCCAAGGTCTTCCCCATCAGAAGCAACCACCCTCTTATACCATTCATAAGACTTTTTAGGCCGCCGCCCTAAACTACCATTGCCTTGATTATCCCTGTCTACATAGATGAAGCCATAGCGCTTTTTCATTTCGCCGCCCCCGGCGCTTACCAGGTCAATCGTGCCCCAGGGTAAATATCCCATACATTCTACGCCGTCTTTTATGGCTTCCTTCATCTGAAGGATATGTTTTCTTGTATAATCAATGCGGTAATCATCATTAATCGTTCCATCCGCCTCTGGTATATCTTCACATCCCAGGCCATTTTCCACAACAAACAGCGGCTTTTGATAGCGGTCATAAAGTTCGTTCATAGTCACACGTAAGCCAATCGGGTCAATCTGACGCCCCCAGGCTGTAATATCCAGATAAGGATTACGCAGAGTAGTTACCGCATTTCCATCTACTACCTTCCCCTTTATTTCCTCGCCTGTTCCCGTCAAACGTGAAGAATAATAGCTGAAAGCAATGTAATCTACCGTATTTTCTTTTAAAAGGGCCTCATCCCCTTCTTCTAAATGAACCTTCACTCCGTTTTCCGCAAAAATTCGTTTTGCATATCCGGGATAAGCACCTCTTGACTGGACATCTATAAAAAGATAATTTTCATGATTCTTTTCAATACTTGCCATTACATCTTCGGGCCTGCAGCTGTATGGATAAAAGCTGCCAGCTGCCAACATACAGCCCACCCGATTTTCAGGGTCTATTTCATGGGCTATTTTCGTAGCCATAGCGCTGGCAACCAATTGGTGATGAGCTGCCTGGTATAAAATTTGACCCCTGTTTTCCTCCCCTTCAAGCAAAATACCGCCTCCAAGAAAAGGAATATGAGTAATCATATTAATTTCATTGAAAGTTATCCAATACCGCACCTTCCCCTTATATCGTTCAAAGACTGTCCGGCAATAACGGACATAGGCATCTACAGCACGCCGGTCCTTAAACCCCCCATATTTTTCCACCAACGCATACGGCGTATCAAAATGACAAAGCGTCACCACCGGTTCCATTCCACAACGATGGCATTCATTAAACAATTCCTCATAAAAGAGCATCCCTTTTTCATTCGGTTTCCTGTCGTCTCCATTCGGAAATATCCTGGGCCAGCTAATGGAGGTTCTAAATGCCCTGATTCCCATGCCTGCCAGCAGTTCCAAATCCTCTCTAAATCTATGATAAAAATCAATCGCTTCATGGCTTGGGTAAAAATCCAGTTTTCGGCCTAAATATTTTTCCGGATGATAAAGCATATCCCAGCGGCCATGTTCTGCATCCGGAAGGATGTCCACTACCGATAGCCCTTTGCCGTCCTCAAGATAAGCGCCTTCGCATTGGTTGGCCGCCATAGCAGCCCCCCACATAAATTCCTTTGGAATCATAACCCCTCCTTAAACAATTGTAAACAAGGTCTGACCTGATTCCAACTCTTTCTGTCCGACAGGAACCACATCCAAAAACTCCTGTGTATTCGTTACCAATACTGTAATGGTTGTGTCATAACCTTCGCTCTCTATCGCCTTCTTATCAAATTCCACCAAAGCATCCCCTTTTTTTACTATATCTCCATCCTTGACGTGAGCT
>BLLT01000162.1 GCA_011958945.1 Lachnospiraceae bacterium
GACTTCCGAATATCCCAAGGCCATGTTTGATTATATGGACGTATCCCCGAAAATGGTATTTTCGGTGGCTACGGCGTTGATTCCTTTCCTGGAAAACGATGATGCCAACCGCGCGCTGATGGGATCAAACATGCAGCGCCAGGCTGTTCCGTTACTGGATACGGAGGCGCCTGCGGTAGGAACGGGAATGGAGCCAAAGGCTGCAGTGGATTCCGGTGTGTGTGTGGTTGCGAGGAAAGCGGGGACCATTGAATATGTTTCTTCCAGGATTATTAAGATCACTTATGATGACGGAGAGCGGGATGAATACCGTTTGACGAAGTTTACCAGGAGTAACCAGTCCAACTGTTACAATCAGAAGCCGATTGTATTTAAGGGGGATCATGTGGAAAAGGGGCAGGTAATTGCGGATGGCCCGTCCACCTCCGGCGGAGAATTAGCCTTAGGCAAGAACCCGTTGATCGGCTTTATGACCTGGGAAGGTTATAACTATGAAGATGCCGTTCTTTTGAGCGAACGTCTGGTGCAGGAGGATGTGTATACATCCGTCCATATTGAGGAATATGAAGCGGAAGCGCGCGATACGAAACTGGGGCCGGAAGAAATCACAAGGGATGTTCCGGGCGTGGGCGATGATGCGTTGAAGGATTTGGATGACAGAGGAATTATTCGGATCGGTGCAGAAGTACGTGCCGGAGATATATTGGTTGGTAAAGTAACTCCTAAGGGAGAGACGGAACTGACGGCGGAAGAAAGACTGCTGCGCGCTATTTTTGGCGAGAAGGCAAGGGAAGTAAGGGATACTTCTTTGAAAGTGCCTCACGGGGAATACGGTATTGTGGTGGATGCCAAAGTATTTACACGGGAAAACGGAGATGAACTTTCCCCGGGCGTAAACCATGCGGTGCGTATCTATATCGCCCAGAAGAGGAAGATTTCCGTAGGGGATAAAATGGCAGGGCGCCATGGGAATAAGGGTGTTGTTTCCCGTGTGCTTCCGGTAGAGGATATGCCTTATCTGCCCAATGGACGCCCTCTCGACATTGTGTTAAATCCTTTGGGTGTGCCTTCCCGTATGAATATCGGACAGGTATTGGAAATCCACTTGTCCTTAGCAGCGAAAGCACTGGGCTTTAACGTAGCTACCCCGGTATTCGACGGCGCAAATGAGAACGATATTATGGATACTCTTGACCTGGCCAACGACTATGTGAACTTGGAGTGGGAAGAGTTTGAAAAGAAGCATAAGGCGGAACTTCTCCCGGAAGTAATGGATTATTTATATGAGCACAGGGAACACAGGGAAGTGTGGAAAGGCGTGCCTATTTCCAGGGATGGAAAGGTAAGGCTGCGCGATGGCAGGACAGGGGAATATTTTGACAGCCCTGTAACGATTGGCCATATGCATTACCTGAAACTGCACCATCTGGTAGATGATAAGATTCACGCCCGTTCTACAGGCCCTTACTCTTTGGTAACCCAGCAGCCTTTGGGAGGTAAAGCCCAGTTCGGCGGACAGAGGTTCGGTGAAATGGAAGTTTGGGCATTGGAGGCATATGGCGCTTCTTATACACTGCAGGAAATTTTGACAGTGAAGTCCGATGATGTGATCGGGCGTGTAAAAACTTATGAGGCGATTATCAAAGGGGATAATATCCCTGAGCCGGGCATTCCGGAATCCTTCAAGGTTCTTTTGAAAGAATTGCAGTCGCTGGGCCTTGATGTACGTGTTCTCCGCGAAGACCATACGGAAGTAGAGATTATGGAGACCATTGATTATGGTGATACGGATTACCGTTATGAGATGGAAGGGGATTCTAAGAATTATGACTATGAGCAGGATTCCTTCGGCTCTATGGGCTACCAGAAACAGGAATTTGATGAAGACAGCGGAGAATTAGTAAACACGGACGAGGAGGAATTAGAGGATGACCTGGAATTGTCATTGGATGATGAAGCCGAATTCGTAGAGTCTTATGATGAGTAGTGACAGTCCGAAAAGAAAGGAATGTGTGAAGATGCCGGATATTAAACAGGAAACGTATCAACCGATGACATTCGATGCGATTAAAATTGGTTTAGCATCTCCTGAAAAAATCAGGGAATGGTCCAGGGGTGAGGTAACCAAGCCGGAAACGATTAATTACAGGACATTGAAGCCGGAAAAGGAAGGATTGTTCTGTGAAAGGATTTTCGGCCCCAGTAAGGACTGGGAATGTCATTGCGGTAAATATAAGAAAATCAGATATAAAGGCGTTGTCTGCGACCGCTGCGGCGTAGAAGTTACAAAGGCCAGCGTGCGTAGGGAGCGTATGGGGCATATCGAATTGGCGGCCCCTGTATCCCATATCTGGTATTTCAAAGGGATTCCCAGCCGTATGGGATTGATTCTTGACTTGTCGCCAAGAGTACTTGAAAAAGTACTCTATTTCGCATCCTATATCGTATTGGATGCAGGCGATACCGATATGGATTATAAGCAAGTACTGTCCGAGAAAGAGTACCAGGATGCCAGGGAAACATGGGGGAATCGTTTCCGTGTGGGTATGGGTGCAGAAGCCATCAAGGAACTGCTGGAAGCTATTGATTTGGAAACGGAAGCGGCAGAACTAAAAAGCGGCCTAAAGGAATCCACCGGACAGAAGAGGGCAAGGATTATCAAAAGGCTGGAGGTAGTGGAAGCTTTCCGTGAGTCAGGCAATCAGCCTTCGTGGATGATTATGGATGCAATCCCGGTCATTCCGCCCGATTTGCGCCCTATGGTGCAGTTGGACGGCGGGCGTTTTGCCACCTCGGATTTGAATGATTTATATAGAAGGATTATTAACAGGAACAACCGTTTAAAGAGGCTGTTGGAACTGGGGGCACCGGATATTATCGTCCGCAATGAAAAGAGGATGCTGCAGGAAGCGGTGGATGCCCTGATTGATAACGGCAGAAGGGGCAGGCCGGTAACCGGGCCGGGTAACCGGGCGCTTAAGTCGCTGTCCGATATGTTAAAAGGAAAGTCAGGACGTTTCCGCCAGAACCTGTTAGGTAAGCGTGTGGACTACTCCGGGCGTTCCGTTATCGTAGTAGGGCCGGAACTGAAAATTTATCAGTGCGGACTTCCGAAAGAAATGGCAATCGAACTTTTCAAGCCCTTTGTAATGAAAGAACTGGTGGCGAGAGGAATTTCACAGAATATAAAGAATGCAAAGAAACTGGTGGAGAGGCTGGACACTCAGGTATGGGATGTGCTGGAAGAAGTAATTAAAGAGCATCCGGTTATGCTGAACCGTGCCCCTACACTCCACAGGCTGGGTATTCAGGCATTCGAGCCTATTTTGGTAGAAGGTAAGGCGATTAAACTTCATCCTTTGGTTTGTACTGCATTTAACGCGGACTTCGATGGGGATCAGATGGCAGTCCATCTCCCGCTTTCCGTGGAAGCGCAGGCAGAGTGCCGTTTCCTGCTGTTGTCTCCCAATAACCTGTTAAAGCCTTCCGATGGCGGTCCGGTAGCGGTGCCTTCTCAGGACATGGTACTGGGTATTTATTACCTGACACAGGAGAGGCCTGGGGCAAAGGGAGAAGGGAAGTTCTATAAAAATGTAAACGAAGCTATTTTGGCTTATGAAAATGGATTTACCACTTTGCATTCCAGGATAATTGTCAGAGTGACCAAGGTGAATGAGGACGGGGAAGAAATAAGCGGGAATGTAGAATCTACGTTAGGGCGTTTCCTCTTTAATGAAATCCTGCCCCAGGACTTAGGGTTTGTGGACAGGACGAAGCCGGAGAATTTGCTGAGCCTGGAAGTGGATTTCCATGTGGGCAAGAAGCAGTTAAAGCAGATTTTGGAAAAAGTAATCAACACTCATGGTGCTTCCAAGACGGCAGAGGTACTGGATTTAATTAAATCGACAGGATATAAATATTCCACCAAGGCAGCTATGACCGTATCCATTTCGGATATGACGGTGCCCGAACAGAAGCAGGAACTGCTGGATGCAGCACAGTCAACGGTAGATAAGATTTCCCAGAATTTCAGAAGGGGGCTTATTACGGAAGAAGAAAGATACCGTGCCGTAGTGGAGACCTGGAATGAGACGGATAAGGAACTGACGGATGTACTTTTGTCAGGACTGGATAAATATAATAATATTTTCATGATGGCCGATTCCGGCGCCCGTGGTTCCAACCAGCAGATTAAGCAGCTGGCCGGTATGCGTGGGCTGATGGCGGATACAACGGGAAGGACGATAGAACTGCCTATTAAGTCCAATTTCCGTGAGGGGCTGGACGTTCTGGAATACTTTATGTCTGCACACGGAGCGAGGAAGGGTTTGTCCGATACTGCTTTGCGTACGGCAGACTCCGGATATTTGACAAGGCGTATGGTTGACGTTTCCCAGGAATTGATTATCCGCGAAGTGGACTGCAGTGAGGGCAAAGACGAAATCCCCGGCATGACAGTTAAGGCGTTTATGGACGGGAAGGAAACGATCGAGGGCCTGAAAGACAGAATTAACGGCAGATATTCCTGTGAGGACATCAAAGACAGGGACGGGAACATCATTGTAAAGAAAAACCATATGATTACGCCTAGCCGTGCGGCGAAGATTTTAAGCGTAGGCGTGAATGAGAAAGGCCAGCCGATTGAGGAAGTAAAAATCCGTACAATTCTGGCATGCCGTTCCCACAATGGCATCTGTGCAAAATGTTATGGTGCCAATATGGCTACCGGCGAAGCGGTTCAGGTAGGCGAAGCCGTTGGTATTATTGCGGCCCAGTCCATCGGCGAACCGGGCACGCAGCTGACCATGCGTACCTTCCATACAGGCGGCGTGGCCGGCGATGACATCACACAGGGTCTTCCCCGTGTAGAGGAGCTTTTTGAAGCAAGGAAGCCCAAGGGCCTTGCTATTATCGCAGAATTCGGCGGTATGGCAACGATTAAGGATACAAAGAAAAAACGCGAAATCGTCATAACCAACGAAGAAACAGGGGAAACAAAAACTTATCTCATTCCTTATGGCTCCAGAATCAAAATTATGGATGGAACTGTTTTGGAAGCAGGCGATGAATTGACAGAAGGCAGTGTAAATCCTCACGATTTATTGAAAATCAAAGGCGTTCGTGCCGTACAGGATTATATGCTGCGCGAGGTACAGAGGGTATACCGCCTGCAGGGTGTTGATATCAGCGATAAGCACATCGAAGTAATCGTACGCCAGATGTTAAAGAAAGTACGCATTGAAAACAACGGCGATGCGGACTTCCTCCCGGGCACCCTGGTAGACATCCTGGAATATGAAGACATGAATGAAAGGCTAATCGCCCAAGGCAAAGAACCTGCAGACGGCAAGCAAGTAATGCTGGGTATCACAAAAGCGGCATTGGCTACCAATTCCTTCCTGTCCGCGGCATCCTTCCAGGAAACAACAAAAGTTCTTACCGAGGCTGCCATCAAAGGAAAAGTAGACCCGCTAATCGGCCTAAAAGAAAACGTCATCATCGGTAAACTCATTCCTGCGGGTACAGGAATGAAGAGATACCGCAATACAGTTCTGGACACCGACAATGACCTGATGGGAACCATATCCTTCGATGAAGAGGAATTCTACGAAGAAGAGGATGTGGAAGGAACGGAAGAAGAAAACGATGAGGACATTGCCGAAGACGAAGAAATGGACGAGGAAGCTGCCTTAGAGGAAGAGTTCGAAGATCTGGACGAATCCGAAGATATGGAAGCGGATGAGGAAGAATAGTACGGTTTATAATAGCAGATGTAATGAAGATATAGTGCAGATGTCATATGTGTGTGATAATAACAATGATTGCAGCCTTAGTCTCATTGCAACGATAGTAGCTTTATACCAATAGCTAAAACTAGCACAGTTTGACAACATTTAAAACGCCAATATCAAGAGTTCATTTCCGGCCTTGATATTGGCGTTTTTTGAATATACCAATACTTATATCCAGGGCATCTTTATTCCGGGGAGCAGCAAGCCGGGCAGCGGCCTCTCTTTTATTGTAGCATTTCAGCCTTTCGGCTTCCCTGTTACCCTTTTTTTCAGTTCCAGCAAAAAATCTATTGACAACAATCTCCTAACCACTTATACTATCAAAGTGTGCATGTAGGTGCATTAATTTTTGTGTGCATGAAATCCCACAAAATGGAAAGACTAATTTCTGACATTTTACAGCACACAAAACAAATACTTTAGATATAGTCTATACCACAGGAGGTGAAACAGAATGCCAACATTTAATCAGTTAGTAAGAAAAGGACGTCAGACATCCGTTAAGAAGTCAACAGCACCGGCTCTTCAGAAGGGGTGGAATTCTCTCCACAAGAAGGCAATCGGTACTTCTTCTCCTCAGAAAAGGGGCGTTTGTACGGCTGTTAAGACAGCAACTCCTAAGAAACCTAACTCAGCGCTCAGGAAAATCGCCAGAGTACGTCTTTCTAACGGGATTGAAGTAACAAGCTACATTCCCGGTGAAGGCCACAACCTGCAGGAACACAGCGTTGTTCTGATCAGGGGCGGTAGGGTAAAGGACTTGCCCGGTACAAGATACCATGTTATCAGGGGTACGCTTGATACAGCGGGAGTCGCTAACAGAAGGCAGGCACGCTCGAAATACGGTGCTAAGAGGCCTAAGGCTGGTAAGTAATTAGGATTTTGTACCACAAAACAGAACTAATTTGTGTTGGAATTCTGCAGTATGGGCGTGATGCCATATCACCATGTGTTAAACAAGGGATACCGCCCAGGCGGTGACCCATATTTGATAGAAAACCGCACGAACACATTAGTAGCGGAAAAACCGCTTGCACTGCCGAAAGGGCAGCTGCATCTCACATGTGAGTACCGTTGAATTATTCAGGTGACGTGAAGTCGTAGCAGAGAGGGATTTGCAAAGGGCGGCAGGATGGAACATTGCCTATTATATGCAATGGGAAATTTGCGGAAAGAACATTGCGGATTGAATGCGGTGGGAAATTTGCGGAAAGAACATTGCGGATTGAATGCAATGGGAAATTTGCGGAAAGAACATTGCGGATTGAATGCAATGGGAAATTTGCTGTAAGCAAATTTCGATTTGTAACGATTCCATCGTTACAAATTAATAAGGAGGGAAGAAACGTGCCACGTAAAGGACATATTCAGAAAAGAGATGTATTAGCAGATCCTTTATACGATAATAAGATTGTTACCAAGCTTATTAACAACATTATGCTGGATGGCAAGAAGGGCGTTGCCCAGAAAATCGTATATGGTGCATTTGCAAAAGTAGAAGAGAAATCGGGCAAGCCGGCTCTTGAAGTATTCGAAGAGGCAATGAACAACATTATGCCTGTTCTGGAAGTAAAAGCAAGGCGTATCGGCGGTGCTACCTATCAGGTGCCGATTGAAGTAAGGCCGGATAGGCGTCAGGCCCTGGCTCTTCGTTGGTTAACTATGTTTTCCCGTAAAAGAGGCGAGAAGACAATGAAAGACAGGCTGGCAAATGAAATCCTTGATGCAGCGAACAATACGGGAGCTGCTGTGAAGAGGAAAGAAGATATGCACAAGATGGCAGAGGCTAATAAGGCATTTGCGCATTACAGATTCTAAAGGAGGAAAAACCCTTGGCTGGAAGAGAATATCCATTAGAGAGAACCAGGAACATCGGTATTATGGCTCATATTGACGCGGGTAAGACAACTCTTACAGAGCGTATCCTATATTATACCGGTGTGAATTATAAAATTGGTGATACTCATGAAGGAACTGCTACCATGGACTGGATGGAACAGGAGCAGGAACGAGGTATTACAATTACATCAGCCGCTACCACATGCCACTGGACAGAGCAGGAAGAATGCAAACCTAAGCAGGGGGCATTAGAACACCGTATCAATATTATTGATACACCAGGGCACGTTGACTTTACGGTAGAAGTTGAGCGTTCACTCCGTGTGCTTGATGGCGCAGTAGGCGTATTTTGTGCAAAGGGTGGAGTAGAACCTCAGTCGGAAAACGTATGGCGTCAGGCTGACACTTATAATGTTCCTAGAATGGCATTTATCAACAAAATGGACATTTTAGGGGCGAACTTTTACGGTGCAGTAGATCAGATTAAAACAAGACTTGGCAAAAATGCGATCTGCATCCAGCTTCCTATCGGCAAGGAAGATGAATTCAAAGGAATCATCGACTTGTTTGAAATGAAAGCATATATTTATAACGATGAAAAAGGTGAAGACATTTCAGTTGTAGAAATTCCTGACGATATGAAGGATGAGGCTGAACTTTACCGCTCTGAACTGGTGGAAAAGATCAGCGAATTAGATGATGACCTGATGATGATGTACCTGGAAGGGGAAGAGCCGACTAACGAGCAGCTCAAAGCCGTACTTCGGAAAGCTACCTGCGAGTGTACGGCAATCCCGGTATGCTGCGGTACAGCATATAGAAACAAGGGCGTACAGAAGCTTTTGGACGCTATCCTGACATTTATGCCGGCACCTACAGATATCCCTGCAATTAAAGGTACGGATTTGGAAGGCAATGAAGTGGAAAGACATTCATCCGATGATGAACCTTTCTCAGCTCTGGCATTTAAGATTATGGCTGATCCTTTTGTTGGGAAACTGGCATTCTTCAGAGTTTATTCCGGTACGATGAACTCCGGTTCTTATGTACTGAATGCAACAAAAGATAAAAAGGAACGTGTTGGACGTATCCTTCAGATGCATGCGAATAAGCGGGCTGAACTCGACAAAGTTTATTCCGGAGATATCGCGGCAGCGGTAGGATTTAAGATTACGACAACAGGCGATACAATCTGTGATGAGCAGCATCCGGTTATCCTGGAATCCATGGAGTTCCCGGAGCCTGTTATTGAACTTGCTATTGAGCCGAAGACAAAGGCTGGCCAGGGCAAGATGGGCGAGGCTTTGGCGAAGCTGGCAGAGGAAGACCCTACATTCCGTGCTCATACGGATCAGGAGACCGGCCAGACTATCATTGCAGGTATGGGTGAGCTTCACCTTGAAATTATCGTAGACAGACTGCTGCGCGAATACAAGGTAGAGGCGAATGTAGGTGCACCTCAGGTTGCCTACAAAGAAACATTTACAAAACCGGTTGACCAGGAATACAAATATGCAAAACAGTCCGGCGGCCGTGGCCAGTATGGCCATTGTAAAGTTAAATTCGAGCCTATGGACCCGAACGGTGAAGAGACATTTAAATATGAATCTACTGTTGTCGGCGGTGCTATTCCGAAGGAGTATATCCCGGCAGTCGGAGAAGGTATCGAAGAAGCAACAAAAGCAGGTATCCTGGGCGGATTCCCTGTACTTGGCGTTCATGCCAACGTATATGACGGCTCTTACCATGAAGTCGATTCTTCCGAAATGGCATTCCACATTGCCGGTTCTATGGCATTCAAGGAAGCCATGAAGAAGGGAAACCCGGTACTTTTAGAGCCCATCATGAAGGTTGAGGTAACAATGCCGGAAGAGTATATGGGAGACGTTATCGGTGATATCAATTCACGCCGTGGACGTATTGAAGGTATGGAAGATATCGGTGGTGGCAAGATGGTAAAAGGTTATGTACCCCTTGCTGAGATGTTCGGTTATTCCACAGATTTGCGTTCCAGGACTCAGGGGCGTGGTAACTACTCCATGTTCTTTGAGAAATATGAACAGGTACCGAAGAGCGTACAAGAAAAAGTCTTGGCAGCAAAGGCAAAATAGAGGTATTGAGACTTTATCTTGCAG
>BLLT01000163.1 GCA_011958945.1 Lachnospiraceae bacterium
CATCCACAAACTTGATATGCGTAAAGCCGCGCATAAATGGAGTAAACTATGAGGAAAAACAGCATAAAAAATATAAGGATTAACGGTGAAGTACAAAGAGCGCTGGCTGAAATTATACGGGGTGGGATTAAAGATCCGCGTATCAGCCCGTTGACTTCCGTGGTATCCGTGGAGGTATCGCCGGATCTGAAAACATGCAAGGCATGGATTAGCGTTTTGGGCGATGAGGCCATGGAAAAGAGCACTTTGGAAGGCTTAAGAAGTGCGTCCGGTTATATTAAGAACCAGCTTGCCAAAGAAGTGAATCTAAGGAATACGCCGGAGATTACATTTATCATGGAACAGTCGATCGCATATGGCGTGAAGATGTCGAAGCTGATTGACGAGGTGAATAAAGGGAGCAAAGAAGGCGAACCTGACAAACCAAAATAAATTTTGACGCAAAAAGCCGTGCAGAAATGAGGTGGAAGATGAAAATAGCAGTAGAGGTAAAAGATGCGGGAGCAATAGGTATCGGCGGGCATATCAGGCCGGATGGAGACTGTGTAGGCGCATGTATGGCCTTATATCTGTATTTGAAAAAGATATATCCTGAAAAGAGGGTAGAATTATTTTTGGAATCGCCCTCAGAGGTGTTTGGATGTATTAAAGGTATTGACCAGATTCGTACACAGATAACGGATGAAGAAGGGGATTTTGATGTCTTTATTGCACTGGATACGGCAAAAGAGCGTTTAGGAGCAGCAGAAGCGCTCTTTGACAGGGCCGGGAAGACAATTAATATTGACCATCATGTGAGCAATATGGGAAGCGGGATGGTAAATTATATTGATACCCAGGCCAGTTCCACCAGTGAACTGATTTTTGATGTGATAGAAGAATCGGAAATAGATGAAGAAATTGCAAAAGCTATTTATATCGGTATAGTGCATGATACCGGAGTATTCCGGTACTCTAACACTTCATCGAAAACAATGCAGATTGCAGCGAAGCTGTTAAACTTCGGGTTCGATCATTCGGACATCGTGGAAAAAACATTTTATGAAAAAACCTATGTGCAGAATCTTCTCCTTGGCCGTGCCCTGATGGAAAGCATTTTCGTTATGGATGGAAAATGTATAGTCAGCGCGATTGGAAAGAGGACGCTGGAGTTTTATCAGGCAAGCCCTAAAGATTTAGAAGGTGTAGTCAGCCAGCTGAATCAGACAAAAGGGGCGGAATGCACGATTTTTATGTACCAGACGGCGGCACAGGAATATAAAGTGAGCCTGCGTTCCAAAGGGAAAGTGGATGTGGCCCGGGTAGCCCAGGTTTTTGAGGGCGGCGGACATGTGCGCGCCGCAGGATGTACGATGAACGGTACATTTTACGATGTGGTGAATAATCTGACCTTACATATTGAGAAACAATTAAAGCTGGCGGAATGAGTGTGAGCAGAGCTGCTGAAAAGCAGCATAGTATCTAATCTGACGGGGCTGCAAAATAGCAGGACCTGTGGCCAGCCGGCGGAGAAAATTGGATGTATAACGGAATTTTGAACGTATATAAAGAAGCGGGATTTACATCCCACGATGTGGTAGCTAAGCTGAGAGGGATTTTAAAGCAGAAGAAGATAGGGCATACGGGAACGCTGGACCCGGACGCTGTGGGTGTACTGCCCATATGTTTGGGGAGCGGAACAAAGCTGTGTGATATGCTGACGGATACGGGAAAGGAATACCGGGCGGTCTTGCTGTTAGGGAAAGAGACAGATACTCAGGACAGTTCGGGAAAGCTGCTTGGGCAGTGGGAAGTGAACATATCCGAACAGGAAGCCAGGGAGGCAGTTATGTCTTTCCTGGGGGACTATGAACAGATACCGCCCATGTATTCAGCCATTAAGGTAAACGGAAAGAAACTGTATCAGCTGGCAAGGGAAGGAAAGGAAGTAGAACGTAAGCCCAGGAAGGTACAAATCCATGATCTGGAAATAGAAAATATGGAACTTCCAAGGATTACTATCCGGATAGGCTGTTCCAAAGGTACCTATATTAGGACTTTGTGCCATGATATCGGCCGCAAGCTGGGATGCGGTGGCATTATGGAGTTTTTGGAAAGGACAAAAGCGGGTGGTTTTTTGGTAAAGGATGCCTTACCTCTTGCGGAAATAGAAAGGCTGCGGGAGGAAGGGCATCTGGAGGAAAAAATCGTACCGGTGGATTCAATATTTTCCTGCCATGAGGCTGTAACGGTGGATGCCTGCTTTCAGAAGCTGATTGATAACGGTAACCCCTTTTATCTTCCTATGATAAAAGAAAGAAAACAATTTATACCTGAGGAAATAGTAAGGGTGTACAATGAAGAGGGCAGATTTTACGGCATTTATAAATTCTGCCGGGAGGAAGGGCGTTTTTGCCCTGTGAAAATGTTTATGGAGAATGGACAGTAGATGCAGATCATTCATGGTACTACAGATTTTAAGATAGAAGGGAAAAGCGCAGTTGCTATAGGAAAGTTCGATGGTATTCACCAAGGGCATCAGAAACTGTTGAAATGTATTTTAGAGCAGAGTTTTCATGGGATGAAATCAGTGGTTTTTACTTTTGATCCGCCTCCGTCCGTCCTGTTTGGAACTGCTCCTGAGAAAGAACTGATGACGAGAGAGGAAAAACGGGCAGCATTTGGGAAAATGGGCATTGATATTTTAATTGAATTTCCCCTGACTTTTGAGACCGCAGCGATGGAGCCCCAGGATTTTATTGAAGAAGTTTTGGTCCGCCGTATGGGGGCATCTTATATCGCGGCCGGAACGGATGTTTCATTCGGGGCAAAAGGCGCCGGGAATTATATGCTCCTTCGGTCCATGGCTTCCTTTGGCGGATATGAACTGCAATTGATAGATAAGGTATGTTATAATGGAAGGGAAATCAGTTCCACCTATGCAAGACAAGAGGTGGAAAAAGGGAACATGGAAGAGGCAAAAGTATTGCTCGGTGCCCCTTATGCTATTATGGGCACCGTGATGCATGGCAAGCAGTTTGGAAGGACAATAGGCATGCCTACGGCAAACCTTTTGCCCCCTGACAATAAACTGCTGCCCCCCAATGGGGTATATTACTCCGATGTATTGATGGAGGGGGGATATTATAAAGGGATAACGAATATTGGGTATAAGCCTACCGTGAGTGCGGCAGGGCAGATGGGGGCAGAAACCTATATTTATGATTTTGATGAGGAAATATACGGGAGAGAGATCACTATAAGGCTTTTAAAGTTTAAACGCCCCGAACGGCACTTTAAAGGAAAAGATGAACTGAGGGAACAGATGATGAAGGATGTGGAGGAAGGAAAGATTTTTCATGAAAAAGAGTGTTTTGGAACTTGACTCTTGGAGGGAACACATGCTTTTTCCTACAAGTACACAAATGAAGGGATAAGAAGATTATGAGTTTTG
Source organism: Lachnospiraceae bacterium (assembly GCA_011958945.1). Classification (GTDB taxonomy): domain Bacteria; phylum Bacillota; class Clostridia; order Lachnospirales; family Lachnospiraceae; genus Kineothrix. Next base: position 3,434 of record BLLT01000163.1, read on the forward strand.
AAATTATACTATCTATGGCAGGCGGGCTTGGGTTATTCCTGTTCGGGATGACGGTTATGAGCGAAAGCATAGAAAAGGTGGCGGGGGCAAAGCTTCGGTCTATTTTGGAAATGTTTACAACAAACCGGTTTACCGGACTGGTGGTAGGTATTATTTTTACCGGTATTATCCAATCATCTTCGGCATGTACGGTGATGGTGGTCAGCTTTGTAAACTCCGGGCTGATGTCCTTGTATCAAGCGGCCGGGGTAATTTATGGGGCGAATATCGGTACAACCATCACTTCCCAGCTGGTTTCTTTTAACTTGTCGGAAGCGGCACCCATCATATTGTTGGCTGGCGTGCTGACGATGATGCTGGGCAAGGGTAAGCAAAATGCGGAGAAAATCGGAGAAGTAATAGTAGGCTTCGGCATTCTTTTCATGGGGTTGAGCGGTATGTCGGGAGCCATGGAAGGAATGAAGGATAGCCCAGGGGTGATGCAGCTGCTAAGTTCCCTACATAGCCCTATACTGGCAGTCCTGATGGGCACTGTACTGACTGCGATTATCCAAAGTTCATCAGTAACGGTAAGCATTGTACTGCTTATGGCGAACGAGGGCTTGCTGGGGCTGCCCATAAGTTTGTTTATTATTTTAGGCTGCAATATCGGAGCATGTGCTTCGGCGCTTTTAGCATCTATGACGGGGAAAAAGGATGCAAAGCGGGCGGCGATGATTCATTTTCTTTTTAATGTAATCGGTACTGTTTTGTTCTATATTATTCTTATGGTAGGTATGGAGTACGTGATAGACGGGATTATGTCCATCTCCGGCGGGAATGCAGGACGTTTCGTGGCGAATGCCCATACAATTATCAAAATTTTTCAGGTGATTATGCTATTCCCATTCTCAAATGCCATAGTAAAGCTCACCTATGTGCTTGTGCCTGGGGATGACAAGAAGGTTGGTTACAGGGATAGCTTCCAGTTAAAATATATTGGCGAAAAAGTAGTATTTAACCCGGCAACGGCCGTGGTGGAAGTGATGAAAGAAATTGAAAGGATGGCATCTTTAGCCACGGAAAATCTAAACCGGGCAATGAATGCCCTTATAACACTGGATAATGAAGATATTGAAGATGTATATGAAGTAGAAAAGAATATTAACTTCTTAAATCATTCCATTACCAATTATCTGGTGAAAATCAATCAGGCAACGCTGCCTATTGAGGACTTAAAAAGCATCGGTGCTTTATTCCATGTGGTAAATGATATCGAACGTATCGGCGACCATGCAGAGAATGTGGCGGATTCAGCCAAGCAGCGTATCGGCACAGATGTGAATTTTAGCAAAGAAGCCCAAAGGGGATTGGGCGAAATGCTGGATATGGTGAATAATTTAATCCAGTATTCACTGGAAATGTTTTCCACCGGTACCGAAGACCATTTGGAAGATATTATGCGCCTGGAAGATGCGGTGGATGAAAAGGAAAGGGAACTGCAGAAAGACCACGTGGGCCGGCTGACGAGAAATGAGTGCAGCCCGGAGGCGGGTATGTTGTTTTCCGATATTGTATCCGGCTTGGAGAGGGTGGCGGACCACGCTACAAATATTGCTTTCTCTATATTAAATGCGGAACGGGAAGAGTAGGCCCCCATAAAATTGATTTCCGGTAACCAGTTTGGCCCGGGACTTTGCATTTGCTGCAGGGTCCTGGGCTGAATTGTTACGATTTTTATGCGCAGGAGCGCACAGATGAAATTGTTGCTTACACAACGTGCGCTCCGCGCGGCGAGTAGGGAGAAATTCTTCCCTACTCGATTTTCTATGGTGTATTTTGGAAAGGGGTTGACAGGGGAGAATTCCATTGCTATAATAACCTTGTAATATATGTAACAAATTTGTAATATTTAACGGAAAGGTACGGTTATTATATGAAATTTCAATGGATAGGCGCAGCGGGGGTTTGTATGGCAGGAACATTGATGTTATATGGAAAACCGGTGTGTGCGGCACAAATAAATGGACAGCAGGATAATACCTATCACAATTCTATTGAGGAAGTAGTGGCTGATCCGGTAGGGGCATTGGCGCTCTTGGAATCGGAGAAGACGCCGGAAGAGTATAAAGTGGCAGCGCAGCAGGCGGAAGGGGCTTTATGGGGATATACGAACCTTGGAATTTCCAATGTGGATGATAACCTGAATGTGCGGCAAACCCCCGATGAAAACGGAAAGTTAATCGGGAAGCTTCCTAAAAATGCGGCGTGTGAATTGTTGGAAGAGGAAGGGGAATGGACGCATATTAAATCCGGCAAAGTGGATGGATATGTGAAGAGCGAATATTTGATTGGAGGCTGGGAGGCGAAGAAACGTGCTATGGAACAGCTTTCCAAAGTGGCTGTAGTAACTACCACTAGCTTAAAGGTAAGGGAAGAACCCAATACGGAGTGTGAGGTCATTACTTTGGTTCCAAACGGTGAGGAACTGGAAGTGGTGGAGGAACTGGACGATTGGGTAAAAATTATGATAGATGATGAGGAGAACTACGTATCGGCAGAGTTTGTGAAAATAGAAGAAAAGCTGGGCTCTGCGATTACTTTAACGGAATTGCTTTATGGGCAGGGCGTATCGGATGTGAGGATTGATTTGTGCCAGTATGCCAAGCAGTTCGTGGGAAATCCTTATGTATGGGGCGGAACCAGCCTTACAAAAGGTGCTGACTGTTCCGGGTTTGTACTCAGCGTATTTAAAAAATATGGTGTTTCCCTCCCCAGGACTTCGGGTTCCCAGGCCAATGTGGGAACGAAAATCAGTATATCGGATGCGAAACCGGGAGATTTGATTTTCTATGCGAAAGGCGGGCGGATTAATCATGTGGCAATTTATATAGGCGGAGGCCAGGTAGTTCATGCCAGCAGCCCGAAGACAGGCATTAAGATTTCTAATTATAATTACCGGACACCAGCGAAGGTAGTCAGAATTTTGCAGTAGAAAATTTAGTATTTACAGGGAAAGAAAAATGTGGTAGGATATGTAAGTGTGAGATTCAGCCAATGCTCGGATAGGGGATAACTCCGACCCAGTCTTAGTGTTCGGCGTAAAGATAAGCAGGAGGAAGAAGAAATGATTTCAAAGGAAAAAAAAGCGGCAATTATGAAAGAGTATGCAAGATCTGAAGGCGATACCGGTTCACCGGAAGTTCAGATTGCGATACTTACAGCTAGGATTCAGGAACTGACAGAGCATTTGAAAGTTAATCCTAAGGATCATCATTCAAGAAGAGGGCTTCTTAAAATGGTTGGCCAGAGGCGTGGGCTTTTAAGCTATCTTAAGAAAGTTGATATTGAGAGGTACCGTTCTTTGATTGAAAAACTGGGAATCAGAAAGTAAAGAATAAATGATAAAGGCGGATACGGGCTGAAAAGTTAGTGTGTCCGTCTTTTGTTATTCATCAAGGCAGAGGGGATATTCCGAGACCACTGATAAGGATGCGTACGGCAAAAGGCCGGATGGAACGTATATTTATCAGTAGTTTCGGCGTCTCCTGCCTTAATTATATCAGTAAAAGAGGAAAAATAGGAAGGAGAAAAGATTCATGGAGAAAAATTACAGGACATTTACGATGGATTTAGCCGGCAGAACTTTAAAAGTAGATATCGGCAGAGTTGGTAAACAGGCAAATGGCTGTGCGTTTATGCAGTATGGGGAGACAACCGTGCTGAGTACGGCAACGGCTTCGGACAAGCCCAGGGAGGGGATTGACTTTTTCCCGTTGAGTGTGGAATATGAAGAGAAGCTATATGCAGTAGGAAAAATCCCTGGCGGTTTCAATAAGAGGGAGGGAAAGGCTTCTGAAAATGCGGTTTTGACCAGCCGTGTCATTGACAGGCCGATGCGCCCGCTGTTTCCCAAGGATTATAGAAATGATGTGACATTAAATAATATGGTAATGAGCGTTGACCCGTCTTGCCGTCCGGAATTGGTGGCTATGATTGGTTCTGCTATCGCCACATGCATATCGGATATCCCGTTCGATGGGCCTTGTGCGATGACTCAGGTAGGAATGATTGATGGGGAATTTGTGGTTAACCCTTCCCAAGAGCAATGGAAAATCGGGGATTTGAACCTGACGGTTGCTTCAACCAGGGAAAAAGTGATTATGATTGAGGCAGGGGCAAATGAAATTCCGGAAGATAAAATGCTGGAAGCCATTTATATGGCACATGAAATTAATCAGTCTCTGATTGGTTTTATTGATGATATCGTAGCCCAGGTGGGTAAGGAAAAACATGCATATACGAGTTGTGCGATTCCGGCGGAGATGTTTGATGCGATAAAAGGTATTGTATCCCCGGAAGAGATGGAAGAAGCAGTATTTACTGATGAGAAACAGGTCAGGGAAGAAAATATAAGAAAAATTACGGAAAAATTGGAAGAGGCTTTTGCGGAGAATGAAGAATGGCTGGCATTGTTAGGTGAGGCCGTATACCAGTATCAGAAAAAGACCGTGCGTAAGATGATTTTAAAAGACCATAAACGCCCTGACGGCCGTGAAATCACCCAGATTCGTCCGCTTGCTGCGGAAGTGGATTTGATTCCCAGGGTACACGGTTCCGCTATGTTTACAAGAGGACAGACACAGATCTGTACGGTGACAACATTGGCTCCTTTGTCGGAAATGCAGAGAATTGACGGGTTAGATGAAAATGAAGTGAATAAGAGATATATGCATCATTATAATTTCCCGTCCTATTCCGTAGGGGAGACAAAGCCCAGCAGAGGGCCAGGACGCCGTGAAATCGGCCATGGTGCATTGGCAGAAAGGGCTCTTGTACCGGTGCTTCCTTCCGAAGAGGAATTCCCGTATGCAATTCGTACGGTATCAGAAACATTTGAGTCCAACGGTTCCACTTCCCAGGCATCCATTTGTGCATCCACTATGTCTTTGATGGCGGCAGGTGTGCCGATTAAAAAGCAGGTGGCTGGAATTTCCTGCGGGCTTGTGACTGGGGAAACGGATGAAGATTATATTGTGCTTACGGATATTCAGGGGCTGGAAGACTTCTTCGGGGATATGGACTTTAAGGTTGCCGGTACCCACGAAGGTATTACAGCCATCCAGATGGATATAAAGATTCACGGATTGACACGGCCTATTGTGGAAGAAGCAATCCGCAGGACGAAGGAAGCCAGGGAATATATTTTAAATGAAATTATGACCCCGGCCATTGCTGAACCGAGAAAAGAAGTAGGGCCATATGCCCCGAAGATTATTTCCATCCAGATCGACCCGGAGAAAATTGGGGATGTGGTAGGACAGAGGGGAAAGACGATTAATGAGATTATTGCCCGTACCGGAGTGAAAATAGATATTACCGATGACGGTAAAGTGTCTATCTGCGGTACCGACGGCGATATGATGAATAAAGCGGTGGAAATGGTTAAGATTATCACTACAGACTTTGAAGAAGGACAGGTTTTCAAAGGGGTAGTAGTGAGCATTAAGGAGTTTGGGGCATTTGTTGAATTTGCACCAGGCAAGGAAGGTATGGTTCATATCTCCAAAATTTCCAGGGAAAGAATCAACCGTGTAGAGGATGTCCTTACACTGGGTGATAAAGTTACGGTAGTCTGCCTTGGGAAGGATAAGATGGGAAGGCTCAGCTTCTCAATGAAAGATGTGGCCCAGTCGCCTAGAAATAATGGGTAAGGAATAGTTTTGGCTGTAAAATAAAAAAGAGTTGGCCCAGCGGCCAACTTTTTTTAGTGACTTACAACTCTGTGGCGTAATTTCCTATAGTATAAAATAGAAGAAGAGCGGTTGTAGTGATAGCTTTGAGCATCGCTACAACCGCCCTTCTTTTTACGCTTTAAACAGCTTCATGGAATGTTCTGCTGATAACATCTGCCTGCTGTTCGGGAGTCAGTTTGATGAAGTTAACGGCATAACCGCTGACACGGATGGTGAGCTGAGGATAGTTCTCGGGGTGCTTCTGAGCATCTAAAAGCATATCCCTGTTCAGTACGTTAACGTTTAAATGATGACCGCCTTTTTCAGCGTATCCGTCCAATAAATTTACTAAATTTTCAACCTGTGCTGCATTCGACATAATGATACCTCCTAAGTTAATAATAATAATGATTACTGTTTCTTTTCTGTTATCATATCATTTTCTTTTCTTATTGTCTACAATAAAACAAGAATAATGTGTATTTTTTTTGATACAAAATGTAAATATAATTTGCATCAACATAGGAATTCCCAAAATGTTGGCCGTATACATGAAAAATAAAAAAGAATTGGTCCAGCGGCCAATTCCAAAGAATGCTTCGCATTC
>BLLT01000164.1 GCA_011958945.1 Lachnospiraceae bacterium
CCGCGGGCAACGAGCCAAGTGGCTGCTTGCAGCGGGGTCTTTGATTTTGAGTGCCTCTTCCAGATATTCCCCATAACCATGGACAATAGTTCCAGTATTGAGCATAACAGCCTCAAACACAGGAACGGAACTGAAATCCATCACATGATGCAGATTGGTTGTCAAATCTTTTTTACGTCCCAGTTGCAAATTACCACTATGATTCCGGAAAAAGCCGGGATTGAGGTGTGGCTGGCTAAGTTTGTGTCTGTATTGCATCCTCAAACTTGATATGTGCGGAAAGATAGTGCAAAAATACCGAAAGGGGGATTTACGGCAAACTCAGGACAGTGGAGCACTGGAAAACGAAAGTCCTCAAAAAGGAAATCAGTGCGGATATGATTCCGTTTCCTAAAGCAGTAAAAAAGGAAGAGCCGAAAATTGCCATGCCTGAACATAAAAAAGAGAAGGAAAATATAGTAAAGGCACGGATGGTGATGGACAACAGGCTTTCGTCATATCCTGCGAACAGGAGGGAAAGGGGTCTGGCCAGGGTTTGGCCTGCAACGAGCATCAGCAGGGAGAAAATACCGATTAGGAAAAGGCTTTTTTTCAATAATCCTTTGAGCTCCCCGTGGTTGCCTGCACCGTGATGATAACTGATAATGGGCGCTGTACCAACAGAATATCCGATGAATACGGCCTGGAATACCAGATTGACATACATTAATACGCCATATGCGGCAACTCCATTTTCACCGGCATATTTCATCAACTGTATGTTGTAGAGCATGCTGACCACGGACATGGAAATATTGCTCATCAGTTCGGAAGAGCCGTTGGTGCATGTTTTGATTAGGGCGGATGCGTCAAAGCGGCATTTTACAAGCCGCAGCAGGCTTGTAAAATGCCGCCCAAAGTAGCATAGGGGAACAAATCCCCCTATGAACTGACTAAGGGCAGTAGCGGCTGCGGCACCTTCTAAACCCCAATGGAATACGGCTACAAACAGGGCATCTAAAATAATGTTAGTGAGTCCGGCAGCTATGGTTATGGCAAGGCCTAAGTTGGGCTTGCCGGCGGTGGCGAACAGGCATTGGAATTCGTATTGCAGGATATAGAATGGGATGGCCGGCAAAATAATCCTGCCATATGCCACACAGCCTTCCAAAAGCAGCCCCTTAGCACCCATAAGAGAGGCAGCAGGGCGAAGGAGCAAAAAGCCTGAAATAGCTAGTAAGATACCGCAGACTGCCGACGTATATATGATGAGTGAAAATAATTCGTTGGCTTTTTTCTGATTTCCTGTGCCCATGGTGATGGCGATTAAAGCACTGCCCCCTGTGCCGAACATAAAACCGGCACAGCCTAATATCATTAAAAAGGGCATTATAAAGTTGACGGCGGCAAAGGGTGTCTTGCCCACAAAATTGGATACGAAAAACCCATCCACCACGCCGTAAATAGAGGTGAACACAAGCATGATGATGGATGGAAAGGTAAAACGCAAAAGGCGTTTGTAGTTAAAGTGATCCGATAATTGTATTGCTTTTTTCATAATAATCCCCATGCATATAATCTAATAATCATGACATTTCCACAACCTGCAAACTTTGGGCCGCAGGCATAAATTTGATTTCCTTAACTTTAGTACTGGAAGTTAAATGCTGGCAATGCTTTTTGACTTTTCCCGGAGGGCAAGCAAAAAAGTCTCGGTCAATTCCAGATATTTCTGTACATCTTCCTGGGGCCAGGAAGCGAAGATATCATTTTCGGCCTGAAGAATCTTCTGGGCAGTCCGCCCGGCCAGTGTTTCCCCACTTTTTGTTAAACATACTTTTTTGTTTTTGCCTCCTGCTGATTCCAGATAGATAATTCCTTCCGCTTCCAGTTTGCGGAGGGCAGAATTGACAGTCTGCTTGCTGAGCCCGGAATATTTGCAGATATCCTGCAGCAGGCAGCTGGTGCCATTGTCACAAATAGTGTATAGGATTTTCATGGCGCTGTCGGACAGCCCTAACTTTAGGGATATTTCGTGGTATACGGCATCTGTTTCACCGAATAAATAGTTGTATCGTTTTAGTGCGGGTGATATGTGATTTTCCATCGGAGACCTCCTGTATAAAATAGTACGAAATCATACTTAATGTAGTATAGTATGATTTCGTACCAATGTCAATAGGATTTAGGAAGAAATCAGATCATACGGAGCATTATGATATCCTAGAATAAAAACGGCAATGCACGTAACAGTTCAGGTAACAGTCCAGCGAAAAATATCTTGACAATCTACTATAAGCAGTGATAAATTATGATTAAGCGGATAAAAGGGAGTAGCAAAACACTTTAGTAAATGAAACGCTTTGGAAAGTGACAGATTTTAAAGGCGAAGCATTTTGCCAAAGTGCATTTGAAATCGTCAGAACGATGCGTACATGTGCATCCGTATCAAATGAGATTGCAAGACTTTTATTATGGCAGCAGTCATAGTAGGAGTCTTTTTTATATAATAGGAAATTAAGCCACAGCGTTGTAAGCCGCCGGGCTGATTCTTTTTTAACTTATTTGATAAGCCTTTCTGCTATCTGTTGCTGGAAACGCTGAAGCTTTGGAAGCTGGGAACTGTAGTTGTCAGGCTGGATTTGATAATAAAATATTTTGAGCCTGAAAAATGGATGTGCGTATGGAGGTAAGATTGAGATTTAAAAATTTTCAATCTCATAAATCCGCGCAGAAATGGGGTAAAGGATGAGCACTAATTACTTGATGGAAAAAGAGGTACAGGAAGCTATTTCGGCAGGGGAAAGGGCCTTATCCTGCTTGCAGGAAGCGGCAAAAGAACTGGCGAAGGCCAGAAACTGGGGAATGGTGGATATTTTTGGCGGAGGTCTTTTGATCAGTATTATTAAACACGCTAAGATAAACAATGCATCTTCCCGTATGGATGCCGCCAGAAACGCCCTCCGTGTTTTCGAAAAAGAACTGAAAGATGTTGTCATGTATCAGGAACTTCATATGGAAATTGGGGATTTTCTCACATTTGCGGATTTTTTCTTCGATAATTTCCTGGTGGATTTCATGGTGCAGTCGAAAATAACGGAAGCGGCCAGACAAGTGGATCAGGCAATTGGGAAGGTGGAACAGCTGCTGCTGCAGCTGCGTAATATAGGATGGTAGAATAGAGGGAAACAGGAGTCGGAACGTCATATTCCCGGACGGCAAATTGCGCTGGGGGATATGAAAAACTGTGACAGTTCAGGATACGAATGTGTAGATGTGACAAAAAATCCGAAAGGCTGAACTGATGCAAAAAATGGAATAGGAGGATTGGAATATGTGGACAATAATATTTGTATTTTTAATGATTGCGATATTTGGAAGGATTTTAGCCTGGGGGATTAAAGCGGCCTGGGGGCTTACGAAAATAGTGCTTGTGGTGGTATTCTTTCCGTTAATTCTAATAGTATTTGCGCTGAGCGGGCTGATTTTTGTGGCACTGCCGATCCTGCTGATTGTTGGCATTGTAGTGTTAGCGAAGATTGTGTCGGGGACATTGCTGCATTAAAAGGGCGGTTTGGCTTTAAGGAGGAAACTCTTATGTTCACCAAAAGGCAGTACCAGATTCTGGCAGTGCTGTCAGGAACCGATTCATGGATATCCAGCCTGGCTTTGTCGGAAGCGATAGGGATTGGCAAGAGGACCATACAGACGGAAATCAGGAAAATAAATGAGGAAATCTGCCGCAGGAAGCTGCCGGCGGATGTGAGGATTCGTTCCAATAACCGGAAGGGGTATTTCCTGGCTGATCCGGCTGGGGTTTTGAGGGAAATCCTTTACCGGGAGACGCAGATGGATAACAGTGAGGATGATAAGCTGGTGCATTCCCGGCGGATTCTGGCACTTTTGCTTTTTGAAAAGGACTATATTCATATCGGCGACATTGCAAATCGCCTGTATTTTTCCAAATCAACGGTGAATTCTGACTTGGTACAGATAAAGAGGATTATAAACCGTACCAAAGGAGCGGAACTGGAGGTTTCCATGAGTAAAGGGATTCGCCTGGTGGCGTCTGAGGACATGAAACGTTTTATGTGTATGAAAGCCAGGCTGGAGGACAGGCGTTTGCTGATGGAGCAGGAAGAACTGAAGTGGGCTTTTCGAAAAATAGAAGTAATAGGAAAAAGGGTTGGGGAAATTTTTGTCCGTAATCAATATATCGTCAGCGGGGATGTATGCCTTGATTTTGTGAAATTCTTGGTCATCGGTGTGGCGCGTTCCAGGATGGGATTTGTGGCCAGTATGCCGGAATGCATTATGGAAATTTCGGAGATAGCCGAAGAAATAGAGGTTGTTATCCGGGAAGAGATGGATTATGAACTGACAGAGGCGGAACTGCAGTATACGGAAGGGAGAATCCGGGAGTTGAATCTGCTGCAGAAGGCCTTGAATGTAGAAAAAAGTGTGAATGATGGCATTGGCCGGTTTGAACGGATGGTATTGGAAGAAATTGGCCTTGATCTACAGCTGGAGGAGAGGTGGAAAACGGCGGCGGGAAATCATATGGAGCGAATGATTTTGCGGTTGGAAAGCGGGAGGACGAATCTGGGGAATTATACCAAAGAACTTTCGCTCAGCTATCCGCTGGAACTGCATTTGTTAAGAGTCTGCCTGTGCGCGGCTTTCGATTTGGATATTCCCGATGCGGAACTGGGATATATGATACCCTATCTGGCGGAAGTAATCGGCAGGCGGAGGGAAAAGCCGCAGATTCTCCTGGTCAGCGATAGCAGTGCCAGTGTGATTTTTCATTTGATAAGCAGGATAAAAAACGGGTTGGGTGACAGAATCGGTGAGATATGCACCGTTCCAAGGTATGTATATGAGAGAAAGAGAGAAGAGTATTGGAAGCCTAACCAGCTGTGCCTGACTACAGAGCACGACCAGCTTTTGGCAGAGACAGGCTTTTTTTATATTAATCCCTTTGCGGAACAGAACCTGATTCGTGAGTTATCCAAAAAGGCGGAAGAAGCGTGCCGGGATAGGGAAAAGGAACGTGAAAAAGTACTGCAAGGCTGTTGTATGGTGGAAAATAAGGTATACTTGTTGGATACCAAAGAAGAAAGCCCGGAAAGTTTGCTGGAACTGTGCGGGGTTTCCTTGAAAGACAAATCATTTTCCATGCAAAGTATAGACAATAATGTTTTGTGTATTATTTCCCATAATAAGAGCGGGGAAAACTGTCTGAAGAAAATTCCGCTGAAACACACCCTGCCTTATAAAGGGAAACAAATAAACGTTGTGATTTATGTTCATTATGGCGGGGAAGGGGATGTAATTGAATTTTTTGATTTTGTGAAAAAAAGATTGGCCAGAATTTGAGCGAGAATGGATATGCTTGTATCATATTCCACAAATGGAATTCATAAATGTGATACTAATACAAATTATTTCGTCATTAATGACGAAATAGTCTCCATTTCCTAATAATCTTTTGTGCGTTATAGTATAAGCAGGGAACGGATATGAAAAGGGCGGGGAAGACTTTTCAATCCGCAGGCTTGTACCGGCATGGCAGTGCAGGTTTGCAAAGGGGGATGGCATTTACCGTAGGTTCTGCAAAGATGGGAATTCGCAGCAGTTTTGCCTTTCGGCTTCCCTGTTAAGGGAATTGACAGCAAGGCTGCTGCGGCAGAGATGTTACGGAAGCAGGGAAATCCCGGAAAGAAAAAGATAAAAGCCATGCAGAAATGAGGAAAAAATGGCAAAAGATTATGTGGTTCTGGGAACGAAAATTGTGGAAAAATTAGGCGGGGCGGAAAATATCACGAAGATATTCCATTGCTCTACCAGGCTTCGAATCCAACTGGCGAACAGGGAAAAAGCGGATTTAGAGGCAGTAAAGTCGGTGGCGGGCGTTATGGGTGCAGTGGAAGCGGCCGGCGGTGTTCAGGTTATTATCGGCAATGATGTGCCAAAGGTATATGAAGCGGTTACTGCTAAGTATAATCTGGAGAAAAGCGAGGCAATAAAGGAAAAACTGGATGATCCGGAAGAAAAGAAAGGGATAGTAGCAGCAATTTTGAATGTGCTGGCAGCGATTATTGGCCCGGCGATTCCGCTCATTATGTGCAGCGGGCTGATTTCCGCCTTGCTGGTGATTATGGTTCACCTGGGGCTGGATACGGAAAGTTCTACTTATGCGATTATAAATATGGTGGGAAGCGGAGCCCTTTATTTTCTTCCTGTGCTGCTGTCCTATACCGCGGCGAAAAAATTCAACTGCGATGTGATTATCAGTACTTTTTTAGGGGCGCTTCTTATCAGCCCTACTTTGCTGGGGTTTGCAGAAGCGGGGGGCTATATCAGTCTGTTCGGGCTTCCGGTGAAAGCGGTAAATTATTCTTCCACCGTAATTCCTGTGATTTTAACCATCTGGGTCTTTAGCTATGTACAGAAGCTGGTGGAGAGGGTAGTTCCTGCAGCGGTAAAATATATATTTCGTCCTCTGCTGTGTCTCGTGATTATGATTCCTGTGATGCTGTGCGTAACAGGGCCGGTTGGAAGCTATTGCGGGGATTTGCTCTCCATGCTGATGGGAGGCATTAACAATACAGCCCCCTGGGCCTCCGTACTGGTGACAGGATGCCTGGCTCCGTTATTGGTGCTGACTGGTATGCACCTGGCTATGATTCCCCTGGTTATGGGGATGTTTGCCACAGCGGGATTCGACAATATGATGTTCCCGGCTTTTATTGGCATGAATTTCTCCCAGTTTGGCATCGCATTAGCTTGTATGCTGAAAACGAAGAATAAAAATCTGAGGACACTGGCCTCATCCTGTGCGCTGACCTCCTTTCTCGCCGGCGTGACAGAGCCTGCCCTGTACGGAATCTGTATCCGTATGAAAAGGCCCTTGGCAGCGACATGGATCGCATGTATAGTGAATGCGGTATTTTGTGCCATTGCCGGTATAAAGGTATACAGCTTTGGCGCGCCTTCCTTTTTTACCATGCCCATATTCATGAATCCTGACGGAACAATGGGTAATTTCTACATGGCAATTGTGGCGGCAGGCCTTACGATAGTAACAGCTTTTGCGGCTACCTGGATTTTAGGGTTTGACGATAGCGTATATGGGGAGGAAAATGAGTAAAGTATGGAATCTACAGCTTTAAACTCTGTTAGTAAAATAGATGATGATTTGTATGTAATTACGGAAACAAAGAGCATTCACTGTTATCTGCTGATTGGGAAGGAAAAAGCCTTGTTGATCGATGCGGGATATGGCTATGAGGATATCCATCCACTGATTAGGCAGATAACGGAATTGCCGGTGATGCTGGCGGTGACCCATGGGGATCCGGACCATGCGTTGGGGGCGATGCATTTTGAGGATGTGTGGATTCATCCTCTGGATTATGGGAAATTGTTAATGAACGATACGCCTAAAATTAAAGGAACAATGCTGGAACACCGGTATCATAAGATGCCAGAGACAAAGGAACTGATTGACAAGGAGGCCTATTTGTCTACCAGTATTGGCCGGGCAAAGCCCCACTTTTTGAAACATGGGGAAGTGCTGGATTTGGGTGGGAAATATGTGGAAATTTTTCATACGCCGGGGCACAGCTATGGGCATGTCATGTTTTGGGAGCAGGAAAAGGGCAGGCTGTTTTCCGGAGACCAGCTGACTGGTAAGCATAATATCTGGCACTTTCTGGGCAGCGATGAACAGGCTCCCTTTACCCTTACTTATGCAAGCCTGAAGAAATTGGCACAAAAAGGGGAGCAGATAAAGGAAGTTTATCCGGCGCATGGTAAGTATCCATTGTCGCTGCAATGCCTTATAGATATACTGGAATGCTTTGCATATGAACTGGCTGAAAATTACGGGAAGGACATTCCGTTTCATACTGCTATGGGAGATGCCTGGCAGCATTTATATAAAGAAGTAAATCTGATTTATTCGGATGAACGGCTGGAAGAATTTCTGGGGCATCCGGTGATAAGAAAGTGAAGAAAGAGATTTAAGCGCAAAAGGCCGCGCAGAAATGAGGTTAATCATGGTATTTCCAAAGGATTTTTTGTGGGGAGGCGCGACGGCGGCTAACCAATGCGAAGGAGGATATCTGGACGGGGGGAAAGGGCTGACGATTCAGGATATGATTACGGGGGGCGGCATAGATAAGCCACGCCTGTTTTGGGGCAAAATTGATGAAAGCGCTTTTTACCCAAGCCATGAAGCGGTAGACTTTTATCATTATTATAAAGAGGATATCCGTCTGTTTGGTGAGATGGGGTTTAAGTGTTACCGGATGAGCATAAGCTGGGCCAGGATATTCCCTCAGGGGGAGGAAAAGGAACCCAATGAAGAGGGGCTTGCTTTCTATGAGGCGGTTTTTGAGGAATGCCATAAATATGGGATAGAGCCGATGGTCACGCTGAACCATTTTGACATGCCCTGGAATCTGGCGGTGAAATATGGTGGTTTTGGCAGCAGGAAAGTGGTGGATTTGTTTGTGGCCTATGCCAAATGCGTGATGGAACATTTTAAGGATAAAGTCCGCTATTGGCTTACCTTTAACGAGATTAATTTTGGCTTACTGGAAATGGGCGCATATAAATCATTGGGGTTTGTGGACGAGGAGGATTTGGCCAGGAAGGAATTTGCCCCAAAGGATACTCTGAAGAAGGATCTTAAGGTCCAGCTGCAGGCGATGCACCATCAGTTTATCGCCAGTGCGCTGACGGTCAAGGCAGCCCATGAGATAAATAAAGAAAATAAAGTGGGGTGCATGATTAGCCACATTACCCAGTATCCCCTGACCTGCCATCCAAAGGATGTCCTGGAAGCCCAGAGGAAGGACAGGATTCTCAATAAATTTTCAGGGGATGTTATGGTATTGGGGGGATATCCGTCCTATATGAATCGATGGTTTGAGGAAAATGGTATCATCCTGAAAAAAGAGCCGGGGGATGAAAAGATATTAAAGGAAGGGTGCGTAGACTTTTATTCTTTCAGCTACTATATGACAAACTGTGCCACCGTGCGGGAAGATGTGGAGCAAGTAAAAGGAAATTTGATGGGCGGTGCAAGAAACCCTTATTTGGAAACGTCGGAGTGGGGCTGGCAGATAGATTCGGATGGTTTGCGCTATACGTTAAATGAATTATGGGATCGATATCATATTCCACTTATGATTGTAGAAAACGGTCTTGGTGCGCCGGATAAGGTAGAAGAGGACGGGAGGATTCATGATGATTACCGGATATCCTACTTAAAGGGGCATGTGGATGCGATGAAGGAAGCGATTCTGGACGGCGCCCAGGTGATGGGTTATACAGCCTGGTCGGCCATTGATGTGGTCAGTTCCGGAACAGGGGAGATGAAGAAAAGGTATGGGTTTATCTATGTGGACAGGTATGATGACGGAACGGGGGATTTCCACAGGATTCCGAAAGACAGCTTTTACTGGTATAAGAAATGTATCGCCAGCAATGGAGAGGTGATTTAAGGAAGGGCTGCGGGAGGCGTTATCGCTGTGTTTAAAAAGGGCTCACCTTCTTCGGAAGATCCGTTGTTTTCGCTGGAAAATGTAATCCTGACTCCCCATATGGCTTCCAATACGGCGGAATGTATGGCAAGGATTCCATAACAGGGAAGCCGAAAGGCTGAACTGTTACCA
>BLLT01000165.1 GCA_011958945.1 Lachnospiraceae bacterium
GGAAATGAATGTTAATGGAATAGGAGCAGCAGGATACCCGGCAGCAGGGTATGAGACAAGAAGGGCAAGAAGGAATTACACCGACCAGATGTGCAACATGGTTCCGGCAGCACAGTCATCCGGCGGCACATTTGAGTTACATATTTCAAACGATAAGGACGGAAAGGCAATCGGCTCAATGTGTGGGGCGGATTATTCCCTTACGGTCTACCAGCCGAAGGACTTTGACCCTGCAAACCCGGTATATAAGGTGAAGGTATGGGATAAAGACGGAAATGTGACAGAACGCATGGTGGATGTGTCAAAAGTTGATACAACGGGCAGTGACTATATTGATATGTTTGCATATTCCAGCCACTTATCGGCAAGCGGGAAATGTCCGGGCGCACAGTCTGCTTTTATAAGGGCAGGTGCAAATCAGCATGGCGCTGACAATAGGACACATGATGACCTGTTCGGTATGAATGACTGGATCAGCGTTTTAAAGGATGCCATGCAGACGCAGTATGATGCCGGGAATCTGAAAGGATATCTGGATTATAAGCAGTTTTGGGATTTTCTGGATAATAAATAAGTTATTTTTTGCCCCTATATCCCGATAAGTGTAGGAATCCCTGGTGTTCCGGCAGATTGGGGAATCGGGTGGAAGAAATGTAGGAATAAACTATCTGGACTTATGGTTGGGGGCAGTTCTGACCGACAGAGGGGCTGGCATAACAAAGAAAACGGAGATTAGGTAATATGAATAACGTATCATTATCAAACAAAGTAATCTATTGGAATCCGAAGGATTTTGCCGTGAGCCAGAATTTCAACAAGGTAATCCGGGAGAATGAAAAGGTTTCTAATGATTATTACTGGAAAAGCAATAAGTCTGAGGGCGTGGACTGCTTCGGGAGGGCGCTTGACCTGACCACGCTTATCAATAAGCCGGATGGATATTTGCAGGGGAGGCTGTCGGATGCGGATGATGCCGACTATTATCAGTTCAACATAGCGGAATACAGGATTTTAGGGACCGTTTCCGACAAGCATAACCTTGACATAACAGTGACACTCGACCACATCCCGGAAGGCTGTGATTATGACCTTATCCTGTATGACGGTGACGGGAATCAGGTAGGGATTGGCAGGGATAATGGAAATGGCGGCAAGAGCGTGACCGTGCCGAACTGGAACCTGGAGAACCGGGAGTATACGGTAAAGGTGCTGGCAAAGGACGGCTCCCCGGTAAATGCGGAGGAATATTACCACCTTTCCTTCCAGACGCAGAATGCGGCAGGGGACAATGTACTCAGGCAGCAGGCAAAGGAAATGCAGGAATACGCCGGTGCGCTGCGCCGGAAACTGCATGACGGGCAGGACGCAGCAGAAGAAAAACAGGCGCTCCAGCAGATCAGGGAAAAGTACGGGGCGTATTATGCACAGCAGATGGATGAGCTGCATAAAGCACAGGCGGCGGAATATCTGCCGGAAGGGGAAGTTTTTGACGAAAGCCGTAAGGCTGAACTTCTTTCCAAAATGGCGGCGGGCGGGGAACTGACGGAGCAGGAGAAAGGGCTGGCCAATATCTTTGCATCTGCACAGGAAATTGACAGCGCCACAGCGTCCGCAAAACTACAGGCAGATATCGGTGAAGAAATCTTCCGGCAGATGGGGCAGTCCGGCATTTCCCCCATACCTTCTTTTGAAGTCAGCATTGGCATAGACGGAAAGGCGGAAGTAAAGGGGATTGAAGATGCGGCTGTGAAGGAAAAAGTGGAGGACATCCTGAACGGTTTTTCCGGGGAACTGATGGATACATATATTTCCATAAATGCGGGTATGCAGGGGATGAATAAACAGGAGCAGTACATATTGAAGGCGGCAATGGGGATTGAGGCATTTTTGCAGAAAGCAACGGGCGGCAAAGCGGCACTGTCAGACATCACAGTGGAGAATGGCAGGATAAAAGGACTGGATGCGCCACTTGATAAACTGCTCAATGATCCGGGGCAGAACCAGACATACCTTGATTACAGGGCAGACATACTTGCAATCAAGAATTATGAAAGGATGCAGGGAAACGGTCTGCTGGGAGGATTCAGTGCAAGATATGCTGTTGATGGGAATGTGATCCGGGCAGTGTAAAGCAGTACTTTAATATATCCACACCTCACGAAGAAAACCAATAAAGCACAAACGATAAAAGGGAACCAAGCAGGAACACTTCATGTCTGGTTCCCTTGTTACATATCAGTGTGGGGAGGCGGTTGTCAGTGGAGAGGATCAGATGCCCGAACCCGAAGTGCGGGCGGCACATCCTTGACATTGAGGAGATGCCGCCGGGCAGGACGGTGCTTGAGATGAAGTGCAGGCGCTGCGGGGAGGTGGTCGAGGTGGGCTTTGGCCCGAAGAAGGTACATAAGAAGAACAGGCGGCAGGGGTAGCCCTGCCATTTTTTTGTATAGGCCGTGATTAGGAATGCGCCCTGTGGGCATACTTACAGTATACATGGTAATTTATGGGAATTACCACTGTAAGGACACCTGCACGGAACCGTTCCGCTGATCATGGTTAGAAATCCAGAAGTGGCTGTGGGAGGGATTGAGAGATGTGCAAAATAAGGTGTCCGCTGTGCCGGAAGAGGATCTGCGATTTAATCGCCATCGCGGAGGGGAGGACAGTAGTCCGTATCAGATGCCCCCACTGCGGTAGGACAGTCAGGCTGGAATGGCTGATACAGACCTCATTGAAAACGAAATAATGTTTACTCGATTGTGCGAGCGGCCAAGTGACGAGCTGCGAAGGGCCGGAGTAAAGCTAGAGACCAATACCTTAGCTTACTCCGGCCTTTTTTACTTTTCAAGGTAGTTTCATATCAAATAAATATAGCGTTTCTGGCTTTACGAAGGCGTAAAGAAAGGAACGCTTTATGTCTGGAAAAATCAATACATTCTGCGTCCTGCCGGGTTCCGGCGGGAGGTCTGAATGAAGATCACCTATGAATTTGTGACAGGGGAAGTCTCCGGGGTGGAGGTGGACGAGCACCTCGGAGGGATGCTGCTGGATTTAGACCGCCAGCAGGACAACAATGACCAGAAGGAGACCCGCCGCCATGTCTCCCTTGACAGCATGGACTACGAAGGGGAGCTGTTTGCCTCGGCGGAGGATACGGAAGGGGAGGCGGTGCGCCGGGAGGATATGGCGCGGCTGTATTCCGCTATGGAGGCTTTATCACCATCCCAAAGGGAGCTGGTGGAGAAGGTCTATTTTGAGGGGCGGAAAATCACGGATATTGCCCGTGAAGAAGGCGTGACCAAGCAGTCCGTCCATGAACGGGTGGAACGGGCATTAAAAAAATTGAAAAAAAATTTTGATTAGACCCCTGACTTTTGCCTTTCCCGTGACCTAATAGTGAGGGCAGTAAAATAAGCGCCCTTAGAAAGAGGTGAAAAGCAGATGAAACACAGCTTGAAGATCAGCTATACAAAAGAGCCCGGTTCCGGCGGTATCGTCTGGTGCAGGACTATACCTTTGCGCGAGCGCCTGCTCCGGCGGCTGTTCGGTGAGATGCGCCGGGTGACGATCATTGTCCCCGGAGGCAGCGTGGAGGAACTTTCCGTGAAGGAGGTAGGGACGGATGCGTAAGAAGGTTTTTATCTGCAGTCCCTTCCGCGGCGACATGGAAGGGAATGCGAGAAGGGCGGCTGCCTACAGCCGCATGGCGTGTGAGGAAGGGTACCTGCCCATCGCGCCGCACCTTTTGTTCCCGCAGTTCTTGAACGAGGGGATAGAGGAAGAGCGGCGGCTCGGCATCACTATGGGGGTGGAGCTGCTCGCCCTCTGTGATGAGGTGTGGGTATTCGGGGAAGCCACCGAAGGGATGGCGGCAGAGATCGCATCTGCCACAGGGCAGGGAAAGGCAATCATTTTTAAAGAAACGGAGGGAATGTAAATGGGAAGTGAATTATTAAGGATTGCGGAAGGTTTCTCCATCGTTGCGGAAGGTCTGCGGGGCCTTGCCAAAGCGGAGGGAGGCACAAAGGATAAGGCTGTGAAAGAACAGAAGCAGGATACAGTGAAAGAACAGAAACAGAATGCGGTGCAGGAACAGCAGGAGAATCCTGCCACGCTGGAGGGCATCCGCGCACTGATGGCGCAGAAGACCCAGGAGGGGAAATCGAAGGAGATCAAGGAACTTTTGCAGAAGTACGGCGCGGTGAAACTCTCGGCGGTGAAGCCGGAGGACTACCCGGCGCTGATGCAGGAAGCGCAGGTGCTGTGATGGGCAGACACGCATTGCTTTCCGCATCCTCCTCCAAGCGGTGGCTCTCCTGCACGCCGTCCGCAAGGCTGGAGGAGCAGTTCAGGGATGAGCCCGGCGGCAGCGTCTATGCCGAGGAAGGCACCGCCGCCCACGCCCTTGCGGAGCATAAGCTGAAAAAAGCATTAAAGAGGCGGTCAAAACGCCCGGTGTCGGATTACCAGTGTGACGAGATGGAGGAATGCACGGACGGGTATGTGGCCTATGCGATGGAGCAGGTGGAGCTTGCAAGGCAGGAATGTGCAGACCCGGTGGTGCTGATCGAGCAGCGGCTGGACTACTCCGCCTATGTGCCGGAGGGATTCGGGACGGGCGACCTTCTGATCGTTGCTGACCATATCCTTACCGTCATTGACTTTAAATACGGGAAAGGCGTGCCGGTGGATGCGGAGTGGAACCCGCAGATGATGTTATACGGGCTTGGCGCACTGGAATTATTTGATGCCCTCTATGACATTGAAATTATCCGTATGACAATCTACCAGCCGAGGCTGGAATCCGTCAGCACATGGGAGATTTCCGTAAAGGACCTGATGGAATGGGTGGAGATGGAGCTGAAGCCAAAGGCCGTGCTTGCCATCAAGGGAGAGGGCGAGTACCGCTCCGGCGACTGGTGCCGTTTCTGCAAGGCGAAGAACACCTGCAGGGCGAGGGCGGAGGAATATTTAAGATTAGCACAGATGGAGTTCAAGGCTCCGCCGTTATTGTCAGATGAGGAGATAGCGGAAGTCCTGAAAGTGGCGGACGAGCTTGCCAAGTGGTCTGCGGATGTCTACGCCTATGCACAGGACGAGGCGGTCACGAAAGGGAAAAAGTGGGCCGGCTTCAAGCTGGTGGAGGGCAGGAGCAACAGGAAATACACGGATGAGGAGGAAGTGGCGCAGGCGGCGCAGAAGGCCGGTTACACGGACATCTACAAAAAGACGCTCATCGGCATCACGGAGATGGAGCGGCTCCTTGGGAAGAAGAAATTTGCAGAGATACTTGGGAAGCTGGTCTACAAGCCCCAGGGCAAGGTGACCTTAGTGCCGGAATCAGATAAGAGGCAGGAGATTGCCGCAGCAACCGCGGAGGCGGATTTTAAGGAGGAATGAATACCATGAGTAATGAAAATGCGAATTTGACAAAAGTGATCGTACCATGCAGGTTTTCCTACCTGCACTGCTGGGAGCCCAATGCGGTGAGCGACGGGGACCCGAAGTATTCCGTATCGGCCATCATACCAAAGTCGGACACGGAGACCATCGAAAAGATCAAGAGGGCAATCGAGCAGGCGAAGAAGGATTCCGTCTCCAAGTGGGGCGGCAAGGTCCCGGCGAATTTGAAACTGCCCTTACGTGACGGCGACATTGACCGCCCGGAGGATGAGGCGTATGCGGACAGCTATTTCTTCAACGCCAACAGCAAGCAGGCACCGCAGGTGGTGGATAAAAACGTACAGCCCATCCTTGACCAGTCGGAAGTGTACTCCGGGTGCTATGGCAGGATCAGCGTGAACTTCTACGGATTTTCCACCAACGGCAATAAGGGAATCGCCGCGGGGCTCGGCAACATCCAGAAGCTGCGTGACGGGGAGTCGTTGGGCGGAAGGACGAACGCCGAGGATGACTTTGACGCGGTGGAAGTGGATGATGAGGAAGATTTTCTTGGATAGGCATATCGGGGCGGCGGGGAACTGCCGCCCGTCATCCAAAGTACGGAAGGAGGGAGGCTTGTCATGGAACGGGTGCTTGAAATGGATATCGAAAGTTTCAGCGATGTGGATTTGATCAAATGCGGGGTATACGCTTATGCGGACAGCCCTGCTTTTGAGATTCTGCTGTTTGCCTGGTCCTTTGACGGAGGGGAGACGCAGATCATAGACCTTGCGCAGGGTGAGAAGCTCCCGGCAGAGGTGGAGGAAGCCATCTTTGATGTGTCAGTGACCAAGACGGCATACAATGCAAATTTTGAGCGCACCTGCCTGTCAAAACATTTCGGGAGATACATTCCCCCGGAGTCCTGGCATTGCAGTGCGGTGCAGGCGGCAATGCTCGCCCTTCCCCGGTCACTGGAGGATGTTGGCAGGGTGCTTGGTCTGGACGAGCAGAAGATGAAGGAAGGGAAAGAACTGATCCGGTATTTCTGCATCCCCTGCAAGCCCACAAAGGCAAACGGCGGAAGGATGCGGAACCTCCCCTGCCATGCGCCGGAGAAATGGGAACTGTTCAAGACCTACTGCAAAAGGGATGTGGACGTGGAGAAATCCATCCGCAGGAAACTGCATAATTTCCCCATCCCGGAAAGCGAGATGGAACTGTACCGCATAGACCAGCGCATCAATGACCGCGGCGTTCTCGTGGATATGAAGTTAGTAAGGAATGCGGTTTCCTGTGAGCGGCTCCATAAGGAGGTTGTGACGAAACGCGCTTATGAACTGACCGGGTTGGAGAACCCCAATTCCGTGGCGCAGCTCAAAGGCTGGCTTGGGGATAAGGGGATGGAGGCGGAGAGCCTTTCCAAGAAAGCGGTGGCGGAGATGATAGCGGAGACGGACGGGGAAGTGGAGGAACTGCTCAGACTCCGGCTTATGCTGGCAAAGACTTCTGTGAAAAAGTATGAAGCCATAGAGCGGTCTGCCTGTTCGGACGGGCGGGTACACGGGATGCTGATGTTTTATGGTGCGAATCGGTCAGGCCGGTGGAGCGGCAAGAACGTGCAATTGCACAATCTTCCCAAAAACTATCTCCCCGATCTGGAACTGGCGAGGGAACTTGTGAAGCAAGGGCGCTTTGAGGATATCGAACTTTTATATGATTCCACACCGAATGTTCTCTCCGAACTTATCCGCACAGCTTTCATACCGAAGCCGGGGTGCCGCTTTGTGGTGGCGGACTTCTCTGCCATTGAAGCTCGTGTCATGGGGTGGCTCTCCGGCGAGGAATGGGTGCTGGACGTTTTCCGCGGTGACGGGAAGCTGTATGAAATGACGGCATCAAGGATGTTCGGCATCCCAATGTCGGAGATCGGAAAAGGCAGTTCGGAAAGGGCGAAAGGTAAAGTAGCATCCCTCGCCTGCCAATATGGGGGCTCCAGCGGCGCTCTTGTCAGTATGGGCGCTTTGGATATGGGGCTGACAGAAGAGGAACTTCCCCCGCTTGTGGCGGCGTGGCGGAAAGCCAATCCTCACATGGTGCAGTTCTGGTGGGACGTGGATGCGGCGGCTGTGAAAGCAGTCACCGAAAAGCAGAAAACCAAAGTTGGAAAGATTATTTTTGAATATAAGAGCGGGATTTTATTCATCACACTCCCGTCCGGCAGGAAGCTGTCCTATGTAAAGCCGAGAATGGCAGTGAACAAGTTCGGCAGGGACGGCCTGACCTATGAAGGGATTTCTGAAAACAAGAAATGGAGCCGGATAGAGACCTACGGTCCCAAGCTGGTGGAGAACATCGTGCAGGGGACGGCGCGGGATTTACTGGCGGAGGCAATGCTCCGTGTGGAGAAGAAGGGATACCCCATCGTCATGCACTGCCATGATGAGATCATAGCGGAAGTGCCGGAGGGTACCGGCTCCGTGGATGAGATGTGTGAGGTTATGGCGGTACAGCCAGAGTGGGCGGAGGGACTGCCTTTAAGAGCAGACGGTTACGAATGTTCATTTTACCAAAAACAGTAGAGGGAGAAATATATGGAGAGAAGGAATGCGGAAGGGTACCATGACCCCACAGCCTACGGCGGGATGCGTATGGCGGAGCAGAAAACGGAAAAGGAAACGGTGAAGATGGTTTATAAGAACGGGAGGATGGAGCTTTATATCCATGAGTTCTTCCCATGCACAGCGGCGGTGGCGCGTAAGGTGTTCCCGCTGATCCGGCGCTTTGCGAAAGATGAGGATAAGGAGAAACTGAAACAGTTCTTACGGATAAAGGCACGGGAGCATTCCGGGAAGGTTAAGGCGTTTTTGGAAAAGGCGGAGTCCCTTACGGCAAAATCGGAGGAATGGCATTTCTACAGAAGGAAAGCCAGGGAGGAACAGGTCATTTATAACCAGTGCGTGAAAAATCTGAAATTATTGGAGGGCAGGAAGGAATGAGGATACAGATAGCAACAGGCAATTCAAGGATGGAGAAGCGGTGGAACAACGTGGAGATGGAGCTGGATGAATTTATAGAGCGAATTTCCCACACCATCCGCACGGCGGAGACCGTGGAGCAGTATATGAAAATGACGAAAGCGAAGCAGGACGCCATTAAGGATGTGGGCGGCTATGTGGCAGGGAGGCTGAAAGGCGGCAGACGGAAGAAGGACAGCGTGGAATACCGTACCATGATTGTGGAGGATATGGACCATGCAGTTCCGGGCGTGATTGAGCAGATAGAGATGCTGCAGGATTACCGCTGTCTTATTTATTCTACCCATAAGCACACGCCGGAGAATCCGAGGTATCGTTTAGCAATCCCGCTGTCCCGCCCGGTGTCGCCGGATGAATATGTGGCAATCGCAAGGAAGGTGGCGGAGGACATCGGGATTGAGATGTTTGACGATACCACCTACGAGCCGAGCCGCCTCATGTACTGGCCGTCCACCTCCGCTGACGGGGAATTTATTTTCCGGGATATCGAGGGAGAGCCGTTAAACCCGGACGATGTGCTTTCACGGTACAAGGACTGGCGGGATTCCTCCGAGTGGCCGGTGAGCAGCAGGCAGCAGAATATCGTCCAGAGGGAAATGAGGAAACAGGCAGACCCGCTCACGAAGGATGGAGTGATCGGCGCATTCTGCCGGACTTACACGATAGAAGATGCGATAGCCGCATTTCTGTCAGATGTTTATCAGCCAAGCACCATGCCAGGGCGGTATGACTATATCCCGGCTGACTCACAGGCGGGCGTGGTCATTTATGAGGGGAAATTCGCCTACTCCCACCATGCCACCGACCCGGCCTGCGGCAGGCTGATGAATGCCTTTGACATGGTGCGGATTCACAGGTATGGGGAACTGGATGAAAAGGTGGCGGAGGGTACGGAGGCGGTGAAGCTCCCTTCCTTTTCCGCCATGAGCGAGTTTGCGGTCAGTGATGAGAACGTGAAAGCCACGCTGGCGCAGGAGCGGCAGAAAGCGGCGGGGGAGGAATTCGCCCCGTCCGATGACTGGCAGGGGGCGTTGGAACTTGACAGGCAGGGTGCGGTAAAGCCCACGCTGGATAACCTTGTGCTGGTCATGCGAAGCGATGAGCGCCTGCGCTCCATTGCGTTCAACCTCCACCGGGACGGGATAGATGCCGGGGAGGGACTTCCGTGGAAGCAGATCAAGCCGGGGTGGAATGATGCCGACTTCGCATCCCTGAAAGTATATCTGAGCAATGTGTACGG
>BLLT01000166.1 GCA_011958945.1 Lachnospiraceae bacterium
GGGAAAGAAATGAAGTTTCACTAAGGCTGCCAAATACGCAGCCCAAGTGAAACTAAATCATTTCTCGAAAAATGCCTGAAAAGCGGCATTTTTCATCTGGATTTGAGTCACAGCAAAGCTGTGACATGGAGGTTAGAGGGAAAGAGATGAAGGTAGCGGCCGGTGTATCCTTTGGGCAATTGCCAGCAGGATGCACCGGCCGCTGCGCCGCTCATGAAAGTTGATTCCCGAGGAATGGGCAGGGGCTTGGAACAGGGAGAAAGGGCATGGTTTTTAGAATGAAGATGAAATTACCTAAGGATTATCCGTATTTATATGAAACACATCTGCATACATCCCAGGCGAGCGCCTGCGGGATAGATTTGGGCAGTGAGATGGCGAAGGCATGTAAGGAGGCGGGGTATGCAGGAATTATCGTGACAGACCATAACTGGGGCGGAAATACGGCAGTAGATAAGGGGATGCCTTGGGAAGAATGGGTGGATGCCTTTGCGAAGGGATATGAAGACGCGAAGCGGATGGGGGATAAAATCGGTCTGGATGTTTTCTTCGGATATGAGTCAGGGTATCAGGGCACGGAGTTTTTGATTTATGGGGTGGATAAGGAATTTATGTTAGCCCATGAAGAACTGAGAAGAGCATCGGTGGAAGAACAGTATGCCCTGATTCACGGGGCCGGGGGAATGGTGATTCATGCCCACCCTTTCAGGGAAGAATATTATATCCCGGAAATCAGGCTGTTTCCGGAGCATGTGGACGGGGTAGAGGGGATTAATGCGACACATTCCAATAGCAGGAGCAAGGCTCATAATGAAAAGGTGTTCGATGAACGGGCGATTGACTACGCACGGAAGTATAAGTTCCCTTTAACTGCAGGTTCGGATATTCACCGGACGGATTTGCTTGGGGGAGGCATGGCGTTTCGGAGGAAATTAGATTCTATTCATGATTTTATCAGGGCTGTGTTGGACGGGGAAGATTATTTGCTCACCAACGGTGAGGAATGGTTTACAAAGGAAGGGGTAGAGATTTCATCAAAAATCAGGTTTTGACACCCGAATCTTATGATGTTAGGGGCAGTAAGGTGAAAGCTGTGGCACAAAAGGGCTTTTCACAGAATATATTGCCAGAATATTCGGCCAAGGGTAGTGTGCACAATTGTCTAGGTGAAGGGATAGGTGGAGTGGGGAATGAGGTGTAATTGATGTTGAATAATTGGTGTATGAGACAGGAAGGAGCAGGGCAGATATGGAAAATAGGTTTGATGTGATTATTATTGGCGCGGGGCCAGGGGGGATTTTTTGTGCTTATGAATTGATGAGGCTGAAGAAGGAACTGAAGGTTTTGGTGGTAGAGAAGGGGCGTTCGATTGAGAGAAGGAATTGCCCGAAGCGGGTAACCAAGCAGTGCGTGGGGTGTAAGCCGTGTTCCATCACTACGGGATTTGCGGGAGCAGGGGCTTTTTCGGATGGGAAGTTATCTCTTTCGCCGGATGTGGGCGGCAACTTGCCGGCGATTCTTGGGTATGAGGAGACGCTTAAGCTGATTCGGGAATCGGATAGCATTTATTTGAAGTTCGGAGCGGATACGGCAGTGTATGGCGTTGACAGGGAGAAGGAAATACGGGAGATACGCCGGAAGGCTATTAATGCTAATTTGAAGTTGATTGAGTGTCCGATTCGCCATTTAGGCACAGAAGAGGGGTATAAAATTTATTCTAAGCTGCAGCATCATTTGGAGGAAGAAGGGGTGACGCTGTTATTTAATACAATGGTGGACAAGATACTGGTGGAAGACGGGCATGCTGTGGGTATTGTGACCGAAAAAGGGGAAACTTATTATGCAGGGGAAATCGTATCGGCCGTAGGACGGGAAGGGGCTGATTGGTTTAAAGATAAATGCGCGGAAATCGGCATTGAGACGATGCCGGGCACGGTGGATATCGGTGTCAGGGTGGAAGTGCGGGATGAGATTATGCAGTTTTTGAATGAAAACCTGTATGAGGCGAAGCTGGTGTTGTATACCCCTACTTTTGATGATAAAGTGAGAACGTTTTGTACGAATCCGTCAGGTGAGGTGGCAACAGAATATTATGAGGGCGGCCTGGCAGTGGTAAACGGGCATGCTTATAAATCGAAGGAATATAAGACGAATAATACGAATTTTGCCATTTTGGTTTCGAAAAACTTTACCAAGCCTTTTAAAACGCCCATTGAGTACGGAAAGCAGATTGCCCAGCTGTCCAATATGCTTTGCGGGGGGAAAATAATGGTACAGACCTTCGGCGATTTCAAGCGGGGAAGAAGGACCACGGAAGAAAGGCTTTGCAGGAACAATATTATTCCTACGCTAAAGGATGCGGTGCCGGGAGATTTATCTTTGGTATTTCCGCATAGGATTATGGTGGATATTCAGGAAATGCTGGAAGCTTTGGATAAAGTGACGCCGGGGATTGCTTCGGATGAGACCCTTCTCTACGGTGTGGAAGTGAAATTTTATTCTAACCGGGTGGTGGTGGATAAGAATTTTGAAACGAGCATAAAGGGCCTTCGAGCCATCGGTGACGGCGCCGGGGTGACAAGAGGTTTACAGCAGGCCTCTGCTAATGGGCTCCACGTGGCGAGGAGTATTTTGCATTAATAGTTCGGAGGGCAGTGCTATTTGGTTAACGGGGGCGGACACCGCGAGGGAAATAAAATGCTTCGCCGCCGCGCTCCCGCTCCAAAAAAAGCGTAACGAAGCATTTTATTTCCCTCACGGCTGTAAGGTGCGTGTCTGAACTGTTACCTTTGCCCGACCCTCTTATGACTTCCGGTATTCTGCCGGGGACATCCCATAATATTCCTGGAATTTCTTATAAAAAAATCCCAGTTATCTAGAATCCAGCGAATGGGGCTGGCAGAAAGACCCTGTAGGGCTTCGTATCACCCTGAATCAGGTTTATGACCGCTATCAGCTCCCGGTATTTATTGCGGAAAATGGCCTGGGCGCAAGGG
This sequence comes from Lachnospiraceae bacterium, assembly GCA_011958945.1. Lineage (GTDB taxonomy): Bacteria > Bacillota > Clostridia > Lachnospirales > Lachnospiraceae > Kineothrix. The sequence goes on from BLLT01000166.1 coordinate 2,997, forward strand.
ATGTACTGGAAAGCGATGGTTTCATCCATGACCCGTACCGCATTGATTACCTGAAGGCTCATGTGGAACAGATGAAAGAAGCAATCCTGGATGGGGTGGAACTGATTGGTTATACTATGTGGGGATTTATTGATATTGTATCCTGCGGACCTATGGAAATGAGCAAGCGTTACGGCGTCATTTATGTGGACCAGGATGATGAAGGAAAGGGAAGCAAAAAACGTTATAAGAAAGATTCCTTCTATTGGTATCAGAAATGCATTGAGAGCAATGGGGAAGAACTGTAGGTTTCCTTATGCGGGCATCGCTTTTCGATGCCCTTTTTCCGCCATTTTTATTCTTTTACCGGGTAAGTCTTGATATTATGGGCAGCTATAAGGTATACTTAAGCCAGCCGATATTCAGCTTCGGTGTGCGGATTAGAAAATGGAGGGTAATGCATATGTTTGTGGATTTCATATACAGGATGCGGATGAAAGAGAAGGGATCGATGCAATTCGGGATGCACTCCGGCAGGCTAACGGGCAAAATTATGCGGCAGTTCTTGTGTATGGCGGCCGTCACCTTATTTGCATGTAATTTTACAGGCTGCGGGATAGAAGCGGACAGCAATACGAAGGTGGTACTGACTACCGGCTTCGACAAGGATGAGGTGTTCCGGATTGAGGGGATTTCCTGCCGGCTGCCGGAAATCATGGTATATCTGACCAATGCCCAGAATCAGTATGAGAGCGTCTACGGCCCTGAAATATGGAAAACCAATGCGGAAGGGATTACCTTGGAGCAGAATATTAAGGACACGGCGCTGGCGCGGATTGCGCAGATAAAAACGATGAATCTGCTGGCAAAAGAGTATGAGGTGGAACTGTCGGAGCAGGAGATGGAATGGGCAGGGGCGGCGGCAAAGGAGTATTATTCTTCCTTAAACGATACGGAGAAGGAACTGATGGGAGTGACGGAGGAAACGGTAACCGGGCTGTATGCGGAGTATGCGCTGGCGAACAAGGTGTATCAGTTTATCATCAGGGATATTAATCCGGAAATCAGCGATGATGAGGCGCGGACCATTACGGTGCAGCATGTGCTGATTAAAACCTATGCGCTGGACGGTACGGGAAAGAGGATAGAGTATACGGAAGGGGCGAAGGCCAAGGCCTATGAAACGGCCCAGGAAGTACTGCGGATGGCCAAAGAGGAAGAAACGGATTTTGAGGAACTGATTGCGCGGTACAGCGAGGATAACAAAGGAACCTACTCTTTTGGCAAAGGGGATATGGAAGAAAGCTTTGAAGAGGCGGCATTTAACCTGGGCACCGGGGAAATCAGCGATATCGTGGAAACGAAATACGGGTATCACATTATCAAATGTGTCACTACCTTTGACAGGGCAGAGACCGATGCCAATAAGGTAAAAATTGTGGAGGAGCGGAAGAAGGAGGTATTCGGGCAGGAATATGACACTTTTGTAAAATCGCTGATGAGGAATTTGAACGAGGAGTTGTGGAACAGCGTCACTTTTTTGAATGACGAAAGTGTGGTCACATCGGATTTTTTTGATATTTACGGAAAATATTTTACCGAATAAAGATAATGAAGAACTGTTTACAAAAATTTTATAAATGCCCAAATAGGCATAAATACTGGGAAAAACCGGAACTATTAGCACTCGTTTTAAATGAGTGCTAATTTTGTCTTGACAATTTTTTTTATTGCAATTAAACTAATAAGCAGTTAGGCAAATAAAAGCATTAAAGCTGTTTGCACAGAATGCTGAATCTAAGAAAATAAAGAAAAAGAAAAGGAAGTGGCGCATTATGGCAGCAAAACATGGTAATTTATCAATAAACAGCGATAATATTTTTCCTATTATCAAAAAATGGCTCTATTCGGACCATGATATTTTTATGAGGGAATTGATTTCCAATGGATGTGATGCGATTACAAAGCTGAAAAAGCTGGAAATGATGGGAGAATGTACCTTGCCCAATGATTATAAGGCAAAAATCCAGGTAGTGGTAAACCCGGAAGAGAAGACGTTAAAATTTATTGATAACGGGATCGGCATGACAGCGGATGAGGTAGAGGAATATATTAATCAGATAGCTTTTTCAGGGGCTACGGATTTCTTTGAAAAATATAAGGATAAGACAAACGAAGACCAGATTATCGGGCATTTCGGTTTAGGGTTCTATTCTGCATTTATGGTGGCGGATCAAGTGCACATCGATACGCTTTCCTATCAGGAAGGTGCACAGGCCGTGCATTGGGAGTGCGATGGCGGTACGGAATTCGAAATGACGGAGAGCGGCCGGACGGAAGTTGGTACGGAGATTACCCTTTTCATTAATGAAGACTGCCTGGAGTTCTGCAATGAATATAAAGCCAGGGAAGTAATCAAAAAGTATTGTTCCTTTATGCCTACGGAGATTTATCTTTCCAAAGCCAATACAACGGATACACAGACGATAAAGGCGGAAGAAAAACTGGATACGGACACCGTCATAGAGGAAATCCCGAAGGAAAAAGAGGAAGACGAGCAGAAGCTGAAAATTGTAAAGAGGCCGGAACTTCTGAATGAGACAAGCCCTCTTTGGACGAAACATCCTAATGAATGCACAAAGGAAGAGTATCTGGAATTTTACCGTAAGGTATTTATGGATTACAAGGAGCCTCTTTTCTGGATTCACCTGAATATGGACTATCCGTTTAACCTGAAGGGAATTCTCTATTTCCCTAAGATTAACATGGAATATGAATCCATTGAAGGCACTATAAAATTATATAATAACCAAGTGTTTATTGCGGATAACATTAAAGAAGTGATTCCGGAATTCCTGCTCCTGTTAAAGGGGGTTATCGACTGTCCGGATCTGCCGTTAAATGTTTCCAGGAGCGCATTGCAAAATGACGGTTTTGTGAAAAAAATCTCCGATTATATTTCCAAAAAGGTGGCGGATAAACTGTCCGGCATGTGCAAGACGGAAAAAGAGGAATACGATAAATATTGGGATGACATCAGCCCGTTTATTAAATTCGGCTGTTTAAAAGATGATAAATTCTGCGAGAAGATGACGGATTACATTCTCTTTAAAAACCTGGAAGGAAAATATCTGACTTTGCCGGAATGTTTGGAAGTGAATAAGACGGACGGCGAGGAAGCGGATGTCGTGGATGAAAATGGGAATAAGGTGGAAGCGGAAGTAGTAAATCCGGAAAGCAATCTGTCCGACGATGCATCAGGAGAAGAAACGGGAGACGAAGGCGCATCCGAAGAGGAAAAGAAAGAAAAGACGATTTACTACGTGACGGATGAGCAGCAGCAAAGCCAGTACATCAATATGTTTAAAGATGCAAATATGGATGCGGTAATCCTCACCCATAATATTGACCAGCCCTTTATCTCCCAACTGGAAGCAAAAAATGAAGGGATTAGATTTAAACGTATCGATGCGGATTTGACGGACTCATTCAAAACGGAAACTTCCGAGGAAGCGGCCAAAGAATTGGAGAAACAGACGGAAGAAATCGGCAAGATTATGAAAGATGCCCTAAAGAAAGAAAACCTGGCCGTGAAAGTAGAAAAGCTGAAGGATGAGAAGATATCCTCCATGATTACTGTTTCGGAAGAGAGCAGGCGCATGCAGGATATGATGAAAATGTACGCCATGAACGGAATGGATATGGGCTTTGGCAAGGAAGGGGAGACCCTGGTTCTTAATGCGAACCATCCTTTGGTACAATATGTATTGGAGCATAAGGATGGCAGCAATGTGACTATGATTTGCGAACAGCTTTATGATTTGGCACTTTTGCAAAATGCACCGTTATCACCGGAAGCGATGACCAAGTTTATTGCAAGGAGCAATGAGATTATGATGGTGCTGACCAAATAATATAGAAATATGGAATTGCGCAGCGTATGGCAGCAGCAATTCACGGGGAAAGGAACCTCTGCATATAATGTGTTAAACAAATATGCAGAGGTTTTATTATGCCCGTAAATATGATACATGCCGTACAAAATGCCGGCCCGGATACCGGCAGGCTGAAAATCAGCGTGACCTCATCCATCGGATTGATACCGGTTACAGATGCTACAGTGAAAATTTCCTATAAAGGAATGCCTGATTCTATCATAGAAACACTGAATACTGATATATCCGGGCAAACTGAGGAAATCTCATTGCCTTCTCCTCCGCTGGAGTACAGTATGGAGCCAGGGGCAGAACAGCCCTATTCAGAATATAACATCGAAGTGAATGCACCCGGATATGAGCCAGTGATGGTATCCGGAACAGAAGTATTGCCGGATTCCCTGGCGCTGCAGCCGATTGAGATGAATCCTATAGAGGTGGAGCAGGAGGAAGAGGAAACTATCGTCATCCCAGACCATACATTGTACGGGGAATATCCGCCCAAAATTCCTGAGGATGAAATCAAACCCGTGGATGAAACAGGGGAAATCGTACTTAGCAGGGTGGTAATCCCGGAATATGTAGTGGTGCATGATGGTGTCCCCTCGGATTCCACTGCTCCTAACTATTATGTGAAATACAAGGATTATATTAAAAATGTGGCGTCCTCGGAAATTTATGCTACATGGCCGGAAAATGCTATTTATGCCAATATTCTGGCCATTATGTCAGTTACTTTGAATCGGGTGTATACGGAATGGTATCGGAATCAGGGCTATAATTTTACGATTACCTCATCCACGGCCTATGACCAGAAGTGGATGCGGGGAAGGAATATTTTTGAAAATATTGATTATCTGGTAGATACGATTTTTGCCAATTACCTTTCCCGCCCTGGTGTGCGGCAGCCTATTTTTACTTCCTATTGCGATGGCAATCGGGTTACATGCAGTGGGCTTAGCCAATGGGGGTCCAAATATCTGGGGGATGAAGGATATTCAGCAATAGAGATTGTCCGCTATTATTTCGGGAACGATATGTACATCAATTCAGCGCAAAGCATCGCAGGAGTGCCTTCTTCCTGGCCGGGATATAATCTGAATATCGGTTCCAGCGGGGAAAAAGTACGCCAGATGCAGCAGCAGCTTAATCGGATTGCCCAAAACTATCCGGCGATTCCGGTGATTGCAGCGGATGGGATTTATGGAAACCGGACGGCGGAAGCGGTAAGGGCGTTCCAGAGAATTTTTAATCTGCCTCAATCCGGCGTGGTGGATTATCCTACGTGGTATCAGATATCAAATATTTATGTGGGGGTCAGCAGGATTGCAGAACCTGTGTAAAGATTTTTTTGTTTTTTGTGAAAGCACATCAAAATATTCGGCAATTTAGTCATAATAATATTTAATAACGATTATGCTTGACTTTGAAAAGTACGAAAAATATTATATTTTTCCACGATTTGACATTAATGGTAAGGGTTGCTAAAATTCAATTTGTTGAGAGTTTTACATGTTTTTCAATCAGCATATTTTCGGAATCCCGATGTACTGGCAGATGCAGAAAGGGTTTAGGGAATATGTATTTCAAAAGGAGGTCAAATCAATGAAAAAAGCAACTCTTACAAAAATTATCGGAAGCGCATTAGCGGTGGCTCTTTGCGTTCCCATCCTGCTGAATGCCCCTATGGTATCCAGCGCTGCGGAATCTTCCGTATCTGGTAATGTACCAGATGATTCTGTATCCGGCAATGTGCCCGATACCCCAGATACACCGGACACCCCGGATACGCCGGATACACCGGACACCCCGGATACGCCGGATACGCCGGACACCCCGGATACGCCGGACACTCCGGATACGCCGGACACCCCGGATACACCGGACACCCCGGATACCCCAGATACCCCGGATACTCCAGATACTCCGGACACCGATGAACCTTCTGGCAGTGGATCATCAGGCTCTTCTTCCGGGCAGGGAACTTCCAATACTGCTTCCAATGCAGTTTCTGTTGCAGCAAATCATACAGTAAGCGTTGCCGGGCGTAACGTAGCTTCTACTGTAGGCGGCGTATATACGGCAACGGCAGTTAATGGTGTTGCTATTTCTACACCTGTTGCATCGGTTTCCGCAGCGGCAGGCTTAAGCCAGGCTGATATTGATGCAGGAACAAATGTAAAGTTCTATGTATGCAACAGCTATAACAAAGAAACGAAAAAAGCTCTTAGCGATGTTGCTGCAGCTGCAGGGAAAAACATTGCAGCTTATGTAAACTTTGACTTGTATACAATAAGCAAGGCAGGCGTTGTAACATCTGTTAAGAATACATCTGAACCTGTTACCCTTACGGTAGGGCTTCCTGCCCGTATTGCTAAAGGGGAAAATACAGTATCCCTTCTTTGCATTGACAAGGACGGCAAGACTGTCATCTTAGAGGATACGGACACTGACCCCAGGACAGTGACAGTAAATACTACGGTATTTGGCGCATTTGCCGTTATTTATTAAAAATAGCAGCGCAGGCTGACTGCAATATGCAGGAAAACTAAATATGATGCGAAGGCCGGAATATTGTTTTATGGGAGCAATGTTCCGGTTTTTGTAATAGATCAGCTTTTCGGATTTCTTGTCACGTTTACACATTGGTATGGGTTGGAACAATGTTATTTAGTTAGTTGACGATGGCGGACGCCGTGAGGGAAATAAAATGC
>BLLT01000167.1 GCA_011958945.1 Lachnospiraceae bacterium
GCTGCCGGCGGTTGTTTTTATACTATAGGAAATTACGCCACAGCGTTGTAAGCCGCCAGGAAAGAATGCGAAGCATTCTTTGGAATCGGCCGCTGGGCCAATTCTTTTTTACACACATGGGCGTCTAAATGAAATATGTCAGCAGGCTGTCGGACACACTAAATATTATAGAGGTATGGGGTGAAATGTTACCAAATTGTCAAATTTTTCGATAAAAACTATTGACATTTTTGAAAAATTCATTATTATATTATTATAACATTATAACTTTAATATGTTAAAAAGGAGGGAAGGAGATGAAAATTTATGATATTCACTCGCATCTTGGAAAAACAAGCTCCGGGGATGAAAATACGCCGGAAGAGTTGTTGCAGGATCTGAATGCATATGGAATATCAAAAGTGGGGATTAGCAGTTTGTCAGGTACATCTACAAGGGTACAGAATGACTTGGTGTTAAGGGCGAAACAGGCGCATCCCGATGAAATAAAAGGCTATGCGTTTATTAACCCTAAGAGCCCGGATGCGCTGGATGAGGTGGACCGCTGCCTGGGGGATTATGGTCTGGATGGGATAAAATTTCATTCTTGGAAGCATGGCTATTATCCGGATAATACGCCGGCGCTTTCCGATATTTTAGCCCGTGTCCAGGGATACGGTGTTCATGTACAGACACATGTGGGAACAGCGCCGTTTTCCACACCATATGCCTGGGCGGAATATGCCAGGAAATTTCCGAAAATTGATTTCCTGTTCACCCACATCGGTTACTATGAATTTGGCCTTTCCACGATAGAACTGGTCAAGGATTTGAAGAATATATGGGTGGAAACATCAGGGCAGATGGACGTGGAAGCATTGCGAAGGGCAATTGATATATTGGGGTCGGAGCGGGTCTGCTTCGGAACGGACTGGCCTTATAAGCCGGTGAACATAGAGGTTGAGAAATTTTATGAACTGAAGGTTCCGGAGAGCCGGTTGGAGTATATTTTTCACAAGAATGCGGAATATTTATGGAGAATGGGGGAGGAAGCATGATTCATATTGTCATAACATCTCATGGCGGGCTGGCGGAAGGGCTGCTGCAATCATCCAATATGTTGATTGGGGAGCAGGAAAATGTGGAATGCATAACCTTCGCACCCGATATGGGGGCGGAGGAACTGGATGAAATTTACAGTGCAAAGATTACCGATATTTCCGATAACAATCAATATTTGATATTGTGCGATATAAAAGGCGGAACCCCTTTCAACGTGGTATCCAGGTACTCTTTTAAAAATGATAACATAGCTGTTATTTATGGGGTAAATCTGCCTATTCTGATCGCCGCACTGCTGGAGGCCCAGGACGAAGGGGCAACGCTCGTCGGTTTAACAGAATCTTTACAGAAACAATTTAGCGAATCCATTGGTGTAAGCGAGTTATAGCATAGGGAAAACTGTATCGCACAAGTTTGTGTCAGCGCTGCCCTCACAAACTTGAAATAGGTAAAGCCACGGCAATGTCTGGCCGCAAAAGCAGCGCAGAAATGGGGGAAAAATGAAAATAAGCGTATTTCGTATTGATGACAGACTGATTCACGGACAAGTAATTACCGCATGGATAGCCTATGCGGATGCAAAAACAATTATAGTAGCGGACGATAAAGCGGCAGGGGATGAATTTACCCAGTCACTTCTGAAAATGGCAACGCCTGATTCCATCCAGTTGAAAATCATGAGAGTGGAAGAGGCCATTTCATGGATACAGACAACGGAAGAGGCGGGGCAGGCATTGCTATTGGTAAGAAGCCCGAAAGAGGCCCTTAGCTTTATTGACGCAGGCTTCAGAGACCATGTGATTAACGTGGGAAACTTGAATATGAAGAAAGGAAAAACAAAAGTCCTGGGCAATTTATGGGTTTTCCCGGAAGATGTGGAACTGATAAAGGACATTTATGGGAAAGGGGTAAAGATGGAAGTCCGCGCGGTGCCTAATGAGAAGAGCCAGGATGTAATGGAACTGCTCAAAAAGAGCAAATTAGTTTAAAAACAAAATGAGGAACTGAAAGAAGGACTGGAACAGGAGGTATATATGAATTTATTCATGCAGGCATTTTTGGTCGCACTTTTTGTAACGATTGCATTTATTGATTCCCATACAACGCAGATACATATATTCAGGCCGGTAGTAGTAGGGCCGGTGGTCGGCCTTATCATGGGGGATGTGCAGACGGGTTTTGCAGTAGGTATTACAGTGGAACTTATGTTCCTGGCAGTTATTTTCGTAGGAACAGCGGTGCCGCCCAACCCTACTATCAGCACAGCGATCGCCACAGGCATCGCAATTTTGGCCGGCGGCGGAACGGATATCGCAGTGGCTACCGCCCTTCCCGTATCCTTTATCGGGCAGGTGGCAGAGACAGTACAGAACTCGGTAATTAACGTATTCTTTATGCACCGTGTGGAGCGTGCGGCGGAAAAGCTGGATACAAAAGGTATCGTGGCAAATAACTTGATTTTTCCCATGGCGGTTAACGCTCTCCTTTATGGTGTGCCTACTTTCCTCGCCATTTACTTCGGGGCAGCTTATGTACAGGGGATTATTGACGCTATTCCGGACAAAATTATCACAGGCCTTTCCGTAGGCGGAAATATGATAGGGGCAGTAGGTTTCGCGCTTCTGCTGAATTCTATCAAAACTAAGAAATTCTGGCCTTTCTGCATGCTTGGATTTTTCATGGCATCTTACTTAGGGATTAATATGGTCGGAATTGCACTCTTGGCAGTGATTTGTGTAGCTATGTACTACTATTTCAAGATTGCTGATGCAAAGGCATAGGAAAGGGGCGTATACTATGGAAAAATTAACGAAAAAAGAACTGTGGAAAGTATTCCTGCACCAGCTTACCATCAGAGGTGCGAACAACTACGAACGTCAGCAGAATGCCGGGTTCACCGAAGCGATGATGCCGGTGATTGAGAAATATTATGAGGACCCTGAAGCAAAAAAGGAAGCCTATGCAAGGCATATGGAATATTTCCTGACAAATGATATAACATCTGCAATACCCGTTGGTGTTGCCGCGGCCATGGAGGAAAGGTATGCAACAGAAGGCGACATTGACCCGGATTCCATCAATGCGGTAAAGACAGCGCTGATGGGGCCGCTGGCAGGGCTGGGTGATTCGCTGCTAAACGGAACTGCAAGGCCCATCCTGGCAGGGCTTGCAATTTCCTTTATTACATCGGGGCTTGGATGGTTCGGGCCGATATTCTTCATCTTCGGCATGGCCCTCGTATCGCTGGGCGTGCGTTATCTGGGCGTATTCCAGGGATATAAACAAGGTGTAAAATTCGTAGAAGCAATCCAGACCAGCGGCCTCATCAGTAAAATATCCGACTTGGCAGCCATTGCCGCGTATACCATTGTGGGCGGGTTCATTCCGGCTTTGGTAGTCATCACTATACCGCTGGAATATGTAAGCGGCGATACGGTACTGAGTATACAGGAAACACTGGATGGCCTGATGCCGGGTGTCCTGGGCCTTCTGTATACCGGGTTGATGTATTGGCTGATATCGAAAAAGAAAATCTCTGCGATCAAATTGATTCTGGTAACGATGGTGGTGGGAATCGCAGGCACTTATCTTGGGATTTTTGGTTAAGGTATTGTGAAGCGCACTGCTGCTTCCCCTGTTTAAAATGCCGTTTGTGCGGCGGAATGAGAGGAAAGATGATTATAGACATTCATTCACATATCGGATGCAATTATGTGCCAAGGGAAGAGGAAGAAGAAAGGCTGATTGCCGATATGAAAAAAAATGGGATTGATAAGCGCATAGTTTCTTCCATAAGCATGCCGTATGAGGAAGGGAATCGATATGTTTCAGAACTTGTGTCCAGGCATAAGGACTGCCTTGTGGGCTGTGCGGTTATCAATCCCAAAGAAGCCGATTGCAGGGAAAAGGTGTTGGAAGCCTTTTCGCTTCCCGGGATAGCAATGCTGGAATTGAATTCACTGGAAGATAGCTATTATCCCGATATTTGCCCTGGGGTAGAGGAGGTGATGCAGGCGGCTGCCGAAAAAAAAGTGCCGGTAAAGGTTTTTTCCGGCCTGGGTGCACGGGCTATCCCCTGGCAGTGGGTAAAGCATGTAAAGAATCACCCCGAACTGGAATTTATTTTTCTCCACATGGGATGTTTTGATTATGGCTATGGCTGCGTGGAACTGGCAAAGGAATATTCGAATATCTGGCTGGAGACATCCAATCAGTATGAAGTGCAAATATTGAAAAAAGTGCTTATGACGGTTTCGGAAGACAAGGTTTTGTTCGGCTCTATGTATCCGGAACGTTTCACCCGCTGCTCTTTGGATGTATTTGATATGCTCCGCCCAAAGGAGGAGTGGAAGAAGGCATGGCTTGGGGGGAACGCGGAAAGGCTGTTTGCCAAACATATGGATTAGACGGTATGCCGGAAATAATTTAAGTTGCCCGCAGCCTGCATAGGGCATAAGGGTGCAGGCCGTGGGTTATGGAAAGGAAGCGATTGATAATATTATGAAAGACAAAATCAGGGCGATACTCCCGGAGGAAGCTAAGGAAGCCTTTGACGATATTGTAGAGCAAAGAGTACTGGGAGCCGGGAATCATATTTCCATGGTAGGGAATATGATAGCGTCTATTGTGGAAAGGGGAGTGCGGGAGCGGCGGACAGCGGCTTCTGTCATCGAAAATATTACGGAAGTGGCCGATTATTTTATAGCGACCAGAGGGGAAGCCAGCCAGGCGGTCAGCAATGCCATCCGCCTTATGGTACATAATATCAAGGATTATAAAGAGTGGGATATGGATAAGGCGGCGGAGGCGATTCTGGCTGCCAAGGACAGCTATGCCGGTACGGCTGCTGCAGCGATTGAAAAATGTGTGGCCTATGGGGTCAGGCTGGCGAAGGACATGAATACCATATTTGTGTACGATTATTCCAGCACCGTAGAAAAGTTCTTAAGAAGGCTGGGGGAAAATAAGAAATCCTATCATATTTACATAGCGGAAAGCAGAGTGATAGACGGAGGGAGGCCTTTTGTAAAAGCATGCCAGGAAGCAGGGCATCGGATAAAATTTATTCCGGAGGCATCCATGATGTACTTTCTAAAGGACTGTGACGGAGCTTTTATGGGCGCGGAGACTTTTTACCCCGACGGAACCGGCTTTAATACAACAGGGTCGGATATTGTAGGGTTAATTTGTAAACATTATGGAATTCCCCTTTATTTTCTCACACCGATGATTAAGGTGGATATACGGCCCGTGACAGGCGGCAGGAAGAACCTGGTCTTTGATGACCTTAAGAAAAAGCTTTCCGCATCATGGGGCGAGGATATCAGGACGGAAGATATTGACTTCATGACGCCGGAACTAATCGGGGTGGCGCCGGAATTTATCCGGGCATTTATCACGGAAGAGGGAATTATCCCCTCCGGCCAGATGTATGGCATTAGTATGGAGTATAGCAGAAAATTGAGATGAAATCATTATATGTGCTGCGGGTGCTGTGGTTGGGGCTGCCGGTGCAAATGGGATTGCATTGGAACTGATGCAAGTGCACTGCGCGGAAGGAAGCACAGAAATGAGGTTGGGAATGAAAGGTTTGAAAGATAACGATAAAATTATTTTATCCATGATACAGCCGGAGCCTTTGCCGGGCAGTTACCGGCATCGTGATATGGACATCCAGGAAATTACGGATTTGGCGTTGAAGGAAACGGAAATGGTGGCCGAAAACCATTTTGATGGCGTCATTCTCCAAAATATGAATGATATGCCAATCCGCCAGATTTCCCGCCCGGAAGCGATTGCCTATATGACTAGAATCGGGATGGAAATCAGAAAGCGGTTCCCGGAACTGATAATGGGTATCCTGATTAACTGGGATGGGGTGGCCGGCCTTTCTGTGGCCGATGCTATAGGCGCGGATTTTGTCCGGGTGGAGCATCTTTTCACCGGGGCGAATGTTACAAGTGCGGGCATTTTGCAGGCCCAGTGTGTGGAGATTGCAGAACTGAGGAAAAGGACCGGTTCTAAAGTGCCCGTTTATGCGGATGTATATGAAGTACATGGGATTCCTTTGGGGAGAAAGCCCATAGGGGATGCGGCATGGGAGTGCGTCAATGAAGCATTTGCGGATGGGCTTTTCATGTCAGGAAAAACGGTGGAAGAGAGCATCCAAATGGCAAAAGAAGCCAGGATGCGGGTAGGAGATACCCCTATTTTCCTGGGCGGGGGCGCTACCGGGGAGAATGTGCATGAGTTGATGCAATACTATGACGGGGTTTCCGTTGCCACATGGATTAAAAACGGGGATATGAAGAATCCCATCGACCCGGAACGGGCGAAAATTTTTATTAGAGAGGCGAAGCGATAGGCTTGGGTGAGACTGGCTTCCCGGCCGGAGGTGTTTGGCTTAAACGGAGGAGGCCGGAATGGATAGAGCCGTAAGCTGAGCTGTTATATAAGGAGTGTATGAAATAGACAGGCGGCCGCACTGGAGTGATTTCAATGTGGTCGTCTGTTTATTCGCAGGGGTGCACAGATGAAATTGTTGCTTACGCAACGTGCGCTCCGCGCGGTGAGTAGGGGGAAACTCTTCCCTACTTGATTGTACATGGGCGTTCGAAGTAACAGTTCAGCCTGCAACTGCGCACGTGCTGCGCAGTTAGCAGCCAATGAATTGGAACAGCCAGGAATCCGCCCCTTTGCCGCAGGCAAAGGGGCGGATTCAGTGACAGCGAAGCCGGAAGGATGAACTGTTACCGTTCGAATGAAATGTGCCGGTTCCAAGCTTGTAAAATCAGGGGGGCTGTGATAGTATGGAGATACGAAAAAGAAAGGGAAAACAGGTGAGAAGATTGGCAGTGACAGAACAGCAACATCAAGAAGATTTACAGCGTTTAAGAGGTTTACGGCCAATTGATGATGACTTCATGCGTTGTCTTTTTAAAGACAATATACCACTGGCTGAATTTGTATTACGCATTATCACAGATAAAACGGATTTAATTATTACTGATTGTGAAACACAGAAAGATATGAAAAGGCTGGCTGGAGCGCGTTCTATTTGCCTGGACGCATATGGAACGGATTTGGCCGGAAAGAAATACGATTTGGAAGTCCAGAGGCAGGATAAGGGGGCAGACCCCCACAGAGCAAGATACCATTCCAGCGTAATGGATATAGAGAATCTCCATTCCAGTCAGGAATTTAAGGAATTGCCGGATACATATACAATCTTTATCCTTGAAAAAGATTTTTATGGCGAGGGCGAAGCCATATATCCGATTGAGAGAATCAATCTTGCAACGGGTAAATCTTTTGAAGATTGGGAGCATATTCTTTATGTGAATGGTGAATACCGTGGAGAATCCGATATAGGAAAACTTATGCATGACTTTAATTGTACCCAGGCAGATGATATGAATTTTGAGTTGATGGCAGAACGAACAAGATATTTGAAAGAAAACCCGAAAGGAGTCCAGGAAATGTGTAAAGTGATGGAGGATATGAGAAATGAATCTCTGAGAGAGGTTGCCAAAAGAATGCTGGCAGATGGAATGCTGACACTTGAAAAAATTGCGGAATACGCAGGACTTCCACTTGATGAAGTGAAAAAACTGAAAGAAGAGCGAACAGCATAAACAAAACCGTAGGCCGGGAATCTAAAAACAGGTTTCCGGTTTTTTATTATAGTTGATTTTGTAACATATCCTGTATAATATGATGTTGGGGTCAAAAGAGTTTTTAGAAACTCTCTGACTTCCTATATAGTACCTTGAAAATTTTACACAATCCTTATGAGGATAAGATTTTGCATATTTATCTGTGATATTGGATAGTTGGCTTCAGCTTTATCATACCAATACCAGGTTTTCGGCATAGTGCCCCAGGCCCTTCCGATATGTGAAGAGCTTTTTAAAGTTCAATGCCCCGATTTTGCAGCCAAAGAAAAATCTTCCGCTTATCAGTCCTCTGACTGGCATCCTGTCAGTATGGTAGATTCTTCTCAAAATGGAGGGTACTGTTTCTACTCCATTTCGGATTTTTAAAAGATTGTGGAATTCTTCCGTTCCCATGTACCGTTGTTGCTTTGCCCGTTCATGGGCTTTTACCGATACCGTTACTGAACTGACTCGTTTATGAATCTTCGCTTTGCACCGGTCTTTGTTCGGGCATCCTGCACACTGATCTCTTTTAAACGATATATGGAACTGCTGGGATTTACTTCCTGTATATCCACAGGATTTTGGTTCATATCCTGCCGGACATCTCAGAACATTTGTTCCTGTTTCGTTAAAGACGAAATCTGCAAGGATATCATCGACAGGCTTTCCGGATAAATCGGTATTAACCAGACGGATGTTCTTTTCTTTGGCAAGATCATGGTTTGCTTTTCCTGAATAAGCACCGTCTGTAACAAGGATCGTTTCTTCTTCCTGTACTTCCTTGCGTCCCAGGCTGTCTTTCAAAAACTGGCTGTCGCTGTAGTTGTTCTGCTCGTACTGATAATCCGTGATGACAGAGCCGTTTTTACCGACTGTCTCTTCCAGATTGGCAGCATACCCCCGATGTTCTTTCCCGGCTTTTTCCCTGAAAGTTGCATCTGGGTCAGAAGGATTCTGAAGGATTCCGGAATGAAGCCCACCGTCTTCTTTTGTGCGGAGACGGCGAACCGCTTCTTTTACAACGGTTTGTTCCGAAAGGCAGCGGACCAGAAGCTGATATTCCGTAACGTCATCATAGTCGGAACCGCATATAGACAGTAGTTTATCTGCGTCTTTGAGGATGTTCTTTAATCGGTTATCCGTTTCAGAATCATTATTGTAGTAAAAGGTTCTGTTGTAATCATTCGGGTCACAATAATGTCCAAAGTCTTCCGGCAGGACATCCGGATTATTTTTATGGAAATAAACAGCTAGCTTTGCCACGCAGGTATAAAGCAGCTCTGTACGGCTGAGTTTTCTGATATTTGCAGCAATCATCATAGAATCCATCCGCTTGATTCGGGGATTAAGATCCATCATTTTTGCGATTTTCTCACTCAAGCTTGTAATGCAGTTATGGAGTAAATCTATTCCGTAAGCAGACTCATAATCATAGCAGCGTTTGCGGAAGCGTGAAAGTGTTTTGTCACTCAGAGGCTGTTCTTCACAGCTTGTAGTATGAAGAGCATACTGATACCGGGGATCCAGCATTAAATTTTCAACGATTTCATCATCCGAAATGCCGAAAACTTCTTTAATGATCAATGCACCAATACAGACATTTACTGGTGTATTTGGTCTTGAGGCATTAGAAGAATATAGAACTTCAAATGGTTCTTCATTTATGAAGGGGAAAATATCCTCTGCAAATGATTTTGCCCATGAGTGTTCTAATGCCTTTTGCTCCCGGAACGTCAGCCCGGAAAAACTGTCTGTAAGAGATAACTGCTGATAAGAATTTGTTCTAAATGACATATGTATTTACCACCTTCACTTGATAGATACAGTATATCACAGCGGGAGGAAAATAGTGTGTTTGTGTAAAATTTTCAAGGTACTATAGGGACTTTTGACCCCAACATCATTA
>BLLT01000168.1 GCA_011958945.1 Lachnospiraceae bacterium
AGCGCGACCTTGCCAAGGTCGAGGCCGCGGGTTCGAGTCCCGTCTCGCGCTCTTTTAAAAAGTACGGAAACGCTGATAAATACAGCGTTTCCGTATTTTTTGGCCTTTTCCAAAAACTCCTTGCATTTTTGCCAGATAATGCTATAATTATTGCTATGGAAGCATAGCTCAGCCGGGATGAGCGTTCGCCTCACACGCGAGAGGTCATGGGTTCGAGCCCCATTGCTTCCATTTTTTATGTCCATTTTACTGTTTTATTCTGCCGGTTCCCCTTCCTGGATGGCCGGCGCAGCTTCCCCTTCCGGCTGGCTGTCAGGCGCTTCCTCCGGATTGGCCGATATTTCTTCCCCGCCTTCTCCCGTCTGCTGTTCTGCCGCCATATTATCCACTACATTTCCGTCCTGATCCACTCTGTCTCTGTACTTTATCCGGTAAATCCGTTTTAACGATTCATTGATGCGCTCTTCCGAAATAACACCATCTCTCACTGCTGCCAGAACCCCTTCATATGCCGCTTCGAAGCCATCGGGCATCAGAATCATATCCACCCCCGCCTGCAGAGCCATTACTGCCGCCTGGTCCGCACTATAATACTCTGTAATTGCTGACATATTCATAGCATCTGTAATAACGATTCCGTTGTAGCCTAATTCCCCCCGCAGCCAGTTCGTCACCACTTCTTCCGAAAGGGAACACGGCGTATCGTCACCCACTACGCCAGGCATGGAAACATGCCCCACCATTATCATATGCGCCCCTGCATCAATCCCTGAACGAAACGGGATGAATTCCGAAGCCCTCAACTCATCCAAACTCTTTTCAAGCACTGCCATCCCTTCATGGGTATCCGCCGATGCCGCACCGATTCCGGGGAAGTGTTTTAAACAGGAACTGATTCCCGTATCCTGAAACCCACCTACTGCAGCTGCCACCATATCACCAACTGCCGCCGGATCCCCGCCAAAGGAGCGCTTTCCTATCGCGGAAGCGGAAACATCCGCCACCACATCCGCCACCGGCGCGAAATCCAGATTAAATCCCAGTTCATACAAATAAGAGGCGATTTCAGCCCCCGCATTGTAAGCGGTCATCGTATCCCCGGCCGCCCCAATATCCGCCATATCGCCCACTTCCGTTACTTCTATACCGCTGGAGCCCACTCGCCTTACAGAGCCCCCTTCTTCGTCCACCGCAAGAAATATAGGGTATTTGCTCATCATCGTTGTCTTGGAGAGCATTTCCTTAACCTGTTCTTTGTCCTTTATATTCTGGTCAAAATAAACCAAACCGCCCACAGCGTACTTGTTCAAAGCCTCCTGGGTTCCTTCCCCTGCCGTTATCACCGTTCCTACCCCTGTGATATCTTCGGGCCTCACAATAAACAGCCCCGCCACCCTATCTTCCAAGGGCATGGGCGCTATCGCTGTCTCTACAATCTCCTCCAGCCAGTCCACATCCTCCACCGGCGCTTCCTCTATCGGTGCAGGCGGCTCTACTACCGCATTTTCCTGCTCTGCCTGGGCCGCCGCTTCTTCCAGCTGGCGTTCTACTTCTTCCGCCTGCCTCCGCTCTGCAATAATCCCCATCAACTTTCGGATACCGAATACCGCCCCCACTACAATAGCGACAAAAAATATCGCCACCGTTATGTATGCTATAATTTGGTTCCTTATTCTTCTTCTCCGCCTATACAGCCGTCTCTCATCAAATGCTCTTTCTCTGTTTTCTTTCATATCCTACCCCGTAAAAACAATATATAGTTTATCATAACCTATTTCTGTAAAAATTTCTACATCTATTTCTAAAATAAAAGAGACGCGGTAACATTCCAGCCTTGTCTAAACTGTTGCGTGCCGTACGAAAAGAGGATATCAATCATTCCGATTAATATCCTCTTTTATACTATGCTATCCAATGGCCTATACCTCCGTCTTCTAGTTTTTTCTTATGCAATTGTTATTCATTTTTCTCTTTCGTACCCTTTCCATTTTTCTCTTGTACTACCTGTACTGTAACGGCCGATAATTTACTTTCTGGATTTACTATTTCATCCTTCCTATTATCCTCTGTCCTTCGTTACCTCTTCTTATGTACTCGACTACGAATTCTTTTCCTCTGTTTATTCATTCTTTTGTGTCTTAAATGAATAAATTAACTTACGTTTTCGGTGGTCCATACCTCTCTTTCTTTTGTATTTTATCTATGTGAATTTCTTTTGTATGAACTTATTATAGCTCTGTATCTTTTATTTGTCAACACATTTTTTCAAAAAAAATTATTTTTTTTCAATTTATTACCTTTTTCTACAAATTATGAGCAATATATACATTTTAAGCAATCTATTCCAGTTGCAATGCGGAGTCAGATACTATTTTTCAGACTTTATTTCCATTTTTATATATTTTCCAATCAATTTAACTTTCGATTTTATAGTAATTGAATCTGAGCATTTGTAATAGTTTTGCCCAGTTCACCTAGGAACCAGTGAGTATAAAGTCCTTCTACTTTATCAACCGCGTGCTTGAACAGATCGTCCAGCAAAATATTGGAAGTCTCCAGGCTCTTTTGGAAACTCAGGCGGAACAAACGGTAGTAAGTTTCCATCTGATAATAGCTTTCGGTGTATTCCCTCCAGATGCCCTTTGCTTCTGCGGTATGGAATCCGGCAGAGTGTTCCTTGAAGAAACTCTGCATATTTGCAGCCTGCAAAATACCGTCATAAAAGCTGCAAGCAACGGGGCATCAAACTTGCAGCGCTGCAAAGCAGCGGGGTATTTGATTCTCTATCCGGAAATTATAGCGCGTTTTTAGGACAAATGTTTTTACATTCAAGACATAAAATACATTCTGTCCCGTTTTTGCGTTTTCTTGAATTGTCAGTTACATCAACATTCATAGGACAAACCTTTTTGCATTTTCCACAAGAAACACATTTGCTTTTGTCACATTTAATACGCAGCAATGAAAAATAGGATGCCGGTTTCAAAAATACTGTAATTGGACATATATATTTACAAAAAGCACGATTATCCTTTAACGCAAAAGCTAAAAAAATTCCAACTATGTAATATAAACTGTTGCCAACCAAAAATAACCAGAACATAATTTGTTCCATATTCTTTACTTGTGCAAGGAATAACCCACTAACAAAAATAAAAGACAGTACAAAAGTAACATACCTTATCCAACCCCATTTTTCCGTGGCTGCTGCGGTATCTTATATGGGAGCAAATCAAGAATCATTGCTGTCCAACAGGCAAACCCGCACCACCCACGTCCGAAAATGAAAGGACCAAATATCTTTGCAACTGCATAATGAATAGTTGCTGCCTCAAAAACACCAGTAAATAAATAATACCAAAACCCTTCTATCTGCATATTTTCATTACACATCCATCCAAGATAAACTAGCATATAAGATCCAACCAGAAATTGCGCTATTCTGCGTGCATACTTATATCGAAGCTGAAACATCAAACATCCTATGGCTATTGATGTTCCAATATAGCTAAAATTAAATAGATAGAATATATTTTGCATTGTAAGCCAAAGTGTAATAGCTATAATTTCAAAAATCAACCACATCATAACAGGCAGCATGAATTTCTTCAATCCTTTAAACTTTGTCATCATAACTCCATTTCTCCATATCATCTCTTTTAGAATTTTAGGATTACTTGGCACTATATTCCCTCCCTCTTACTATAAATTAATTTACTGTAATAGTAAAATCAATTTTGTGGGCCGGCTGCCCACCGTATCGCCCCACAAAATTGGTTTCCGCAGCACTGCTCATTTTATTAGTGAAATCTTTTTTTAATTGTTGTATAATGGAGTTTATATTGATGCCAAAAATGATGATGGCCCTTTGGCCAAACACTAACCTATAATTTGAAGGAGAAGCCTATGATTCCTAACCCTTTTTTAAAAGAAGGTGTTCTTAGCACAAACGCTTCCATCAATAAATTAATCATAGCCAAAATGCCAGGATGCACCGTTGCCCAGCCTCTGGCCGGAAAAAGCGCACAGGAAATCTTTTCCACCGATTTATTGATTCAGGAAATAAAAAACAATGCCAAGCAGCTGCAAATTGATATTTCTGCCCTGGAAGAAAAATATCTCCCCCTCTATCTGGAGAATTGTCTGGAAAGCGCGGATTCCAATGTACGGGCAGCCGCCCACAGTATTATGAAGCTTTTTGGGGAGCGGCTCGCCGTCATTCTCCTTTGCCTGAAAGAAGGCTCGCCGGAAAACCGCAGTGCCCGGTCCGACTGGACAACAGAAGAATGGGATTACTGGCATTCCTTACAACACATCATTCTGGTAGGGGGGCTGGCCAGCCCTCCCCTGGGCGAACAGTTAAAATACTATGTAGAGCGGGTTTTTTTATCTTCCGGCAAAAGGCCCTATACCATTATTCTGGGCAAAGATTCCACTTATGCGGGGCTGCGGGGCTGTACCACATACCTGGAAGATATCCCTCCTACCCAGGTAAACCTTATCTTCGATTATGGCCAAAGCTTTATAAAAAGAAGCTATGCCATTATGGACGGGAAAAAGGTCAGGGATATCGTCATTTTGGGCAAAACCTTATCCCGGCATGTGGAATGGGATATTCAAGATGCCGACTTTGAAAAAAAGGAGGCTCTTGAATTAAACCGTTATTTTCTGGAAACCATCACCCGCACTGTCCATGAAGTGGAAGACCGTGGGTTAGAAATACACCCCCACATCATTTTAAGCATTGCCAACTATGTAAAAAATGGAATCATTGCCAACCGGGGCGGTTATGGCAAGCTGCGCCTGATAGCACCCGATTATGCCCAATATCTTTCCAAACAGCTAAAGGAATGCCTGGGCAAAGACTATTACTTTACCATGCTCCATGACGGAACCGCCATGGCCGCCGGATATGCCGACTATGATAACTCCGTGTGCATCTCCCTGGGCACTGCATTCGGTGTAGGATTCCCGGCTTCCAACTAAAAGCAAGTTCCATCCCTTCCCACGCACAAAAGCTTTGGCAGCGCAGTCTGCCGGCTGCTTTATGGTTTATAATGAATATATCGACAAGGAGGATTTATTATGACACACAGACAGGCCGCCTTTGCGGCACAAACGGAAACAATGATTAAAAATCTGGAAAAAAGGGGTATGGAAGGTTACTTTTTCGAAGATTCCGCATCCTGCACCGCTGCCATTCTTTCCTCTATACCGGAAGGCAGCACTATATCCTGGGGCGGCAGCGCATCCGTCAAGGAATGCGGCCTGATGGACAAAATCCAGCAGGGAAATTATGATCTCATCGACTATTTTGGCGCCTCCGAACCCGAAGAACGAAAGAAATTATATGCCAGGACGGTAATGGCCGACTACTACCTTATGAGTTCCAATGCCGTAACCCTGGACGGGGAATTGATTAACATTGACGGCCGCGGAAACCGGGTTGCCTGTTTGATCCATGGACCGGAAAATATCATTATGGTTGTGGGGATGAATAAAATCGTCACCGATGTCGATACCGGCATTGACAGGGTCCGCAATTTCGCCGCACCCCCTAACGCCAACCGCTTAAACCGCCAAACACCCTGCTATGCTACCGGGCGCTGCGCCGATTGCCTTTCCCCCGACTGCATGTGCAACCAAATCGTCATCACCAGACGAAGCGGCGTGAAAGGAAGGATTAAGATATACTTCGTCGCAGAGGATTTAGGTTATTAAAATTAAGGCATTTGGATTATTTGAACCGAAAAGCCCCCGGCAAAGATGTGCATCCGCACATCTGCGTCCGAGGGGCTTCTTATTTCCTGTTTCCCGCTGCATTGGCCAGGGTATTCTATAGATGCTGAAATTAACATCCCGCGAACATGGCACTTGCCTAATTTCTCTCATGAGCAGAATTACATCAGGGGATACTTATTCGTCAATTCCTGTACGATTGCCCTGGCTTCGGGTATCTTTTCCTCCCCGCCCTTAATGACGAGTGCAATCGCTTCCGCAATCTTATCCATATCCTCCGTGTCCATTCCTCTGGATGTTACCGCAGGAGTGCCCAGCCGGATACCGCTTGTAACAAAAGGCGACTTAGGGTCATTGGGAATCGTATTTTTATTTGCTGTAATATGTGCTTCATCCAGGAGCTTCTCTACGGCCTTCCCTGTCAGGTCATAATTGGTCAGGTCTACCAGCATCAAGTGGTTATCCGTTCCGCCGGATACGACTTTAATATCCCGTGCCATCAGCCCCTTGCAAAGAGCCTGGGCATTGTCCACAATCCCTTTCTGGTATGTTTTGAACTCCTCACTTAAAGCTTCCTTAAAGCAAACCGCTTTCGCCGCAATCACATGCATTAACGGACCTCCCTGGATGCCGGGGAAAATCGCCTTATTGAAATTATACTTATCCGCCGCTTCCTGATTACACAAAATCAGGCCGCCACGGGGTCCTCTCAATGTTTTATGTGTTGTTGTGGTAACCACATCCGCATAGGGAATCGGGCTTGGATGCAGGCCGGCAGCCACAAGGCCGGCAATATGGGCCATATCCACCATCAAAACTGCCCCCACTTCATCGGCCACTTCCCTAAACTTCTTAAAGTCAATCGTTCTCGCATAGGCCGATGCACCTGCAATAATCATCTTGGGCTTTGCCTCCACTGCAATTTCACGCAGCTTTTCATAGTCAATAAAGCCTTCATCATTTACCCCATAGGGTACAATCTTAAAATACTTCCCCGAGATATTCACCGGACTTCCATGGGTCAGATGTCCGCCATGATCCAGGTTCATTCCCATGATAGTATCCCCCGGATTACAAACTGCAAACTGCACCGCCAGATTGGCCTGCGCACCGGAATGAGGCTGTACATTGGCATAATCGCAGCCAAATAACTTCTTAGCCCTGTCAATCGCCAGATTTTCCACCACGTCCACACACTCACAGCCGCCATAATACCTTTTGCCCGGATAACCTTCCGCATATTTGTTCGTCAACGGGCTTCCCATCGCCGCCATAACCGCTTTGCTCACCCAGTTCTCGGATGCAATCAGTTCGATATGACTGTTCTGCCTTTCCTGCTCGTCCACAATCGCCTGGGCAATTTCAGGGTCTACATTTTTCACCTCATCAAATGAATACATTCCCATATCCTCCGTTTTCTTTTTATCTCCGCACACATCAGCGCAATTCATTATAACGTTTGTCACCAATTTCCGCAGGAAATTGATGACCTTCTCGTGCATCAGCACGATTCATTATATCACATATTTAAAGAATTTTTAAGATTTTTTTTCTATTTATATGCAGGAAGTATTCTTTACATCATGATAAAATACTGCTAAAATGGTTGATGGTTAAAAGCGGCAACAAACAAAAGATTTGCGGCGGCTGCAAAGCATAAAGCTATCCATGCGAAAAAAGCAGCCCGGAAATGGGGATTCTTATGTATTATGTAATCGTCAACCCTGCTTCTAAATCCGGCCAGGGGTGCGCTATTTGGAATCGTTTGAGGCAAATATTCGAAGAAAGGGAGATTCCTTATAATGTCCTCTTCACCAAAGGTACCGGGCATGTAACCAGGGCTGTGGCCAAACTGACCGCCCCCGATGACAGCGGGAGGAAAAAGCTGCCCATCAAACTGATTATCCTGGGAGGGGATGGCACGATGAACGAAGCCCTTCAGGGCATCCACGATTTTAGCAAGGTCCTGCTTGGCTATATTCCCACCGGTTCAAGCAACGATTTGGCCAGAGACTTGCAGCTTCCAAAAGACCCTGCGGTTATTCTCCAGACTATTTTGGAGGGGAAATATGTGCGAAGTATGGATTTGGGGCTGCTCACTTATACCGATGTATCGGAAGAATCGGCCATGCCGGGGGATATCCATGCATCCAGTCAAAGATTTTTTGCAGTCAGCAGCGGAATCGGTTTTGATGCCGCCGTATGCGAGGAGGCAAATTCCTCCCGTTTCAAAAAACTGCTTAATAAATTGAAGCTGGGCAAGCTGACTTACCTTGCCGTCGCATTGCGCCAGCTCATTGCCGCAAAATCCGTTTCCTGCGATATTTATTTGGATGATGATAAGAGCCCTATCCATATAAAACGTTTTTTATTCACGGCATTTATGATACATAAATATGAAGGCGGCGGCTTCCGGTTCTGCCCTATGGCAGATGCCTTCGACGGCAAATTGGATTTATGTGTAGTGGGCAGTCTCCCTAAACCGGTCATATTGGCTGCGCTTCCTACCGCATATTTCGGAAAGCATTATATGTTTTCTGCCATCAGCCATTATACGGCCAAAAAAGTAGCCTTCCATGCATCCCACCCTTTATGGGTGCATACCGATGGCGAAGTTTATAAAAGATCGGCTTCTATTACCGTTTCCTGCCTGCCGCAGAAAATACGGCTGATGATGTAAAAAAATTAAGTGTAATACTTTTTTCCAGATTAAAGCAAGTTAACATTTATAGTAAATTTTAATTTCATGGGGAAATATAAATATAATAACGAATAGACTATTGACGACAAATAAGAGTCTGTAAAATGACAAATAAGATATACAGCAAGACGGAAAATACAATTTGAAAGCAAAGCCTTTTCTGTTTTATTCATATAGATGCCAAAAACCCGGCCATGGAAATCGTCCGGTATAAGGCATAACTTCTCGGAATCTCAATGAATGAGATTCCAACCGAAGATTGACAAGTGAATATCGTGCAGGAAAAGAAATTTGAGAAAAATGGACATAAACATTGGACATAGCGGGTACTATGCCTTGAAAAATCTTATGGAATCGCTTAATATATCATTATTAGGCGGCTAAACCTAAGAATGATTTTTGAAATGCCTCAGCAGATGGCATTTCCCAGGCATCAAGATGTTGTAGCATCATGATGCCGTAGAGGCGGCAGTACCACATCTTAGTCGAGCGGTGCCTGCCGTCTTCTAATTTATAGTCCTCTTTCTCGCGCTTGTTAGAGCGCTCCACAGAAGTCCTTCTGTCATATTCCTTTTCCCATGCTTTAGAGTCCCTTGGCGGTATGTTAAATAACCTCGGGTTGTCATCGGTAAAAATGTGTACGGTCCTTCCATATTTTGCCGGTGAACAGGGGTGTTCACAGAAGCAGCCACGTTTCCGGTTTGATTTTGGGCACCGGTATTTTGCGCGGTGCTTGGCAGCTTCATATCCATCTTTATGCATGCGTAAGCCCATTTTACAGACAGGGACACCATCATCATCAATAGTGAAATCATCCTTATAAGTGAAATATCCGGTATGTCCGGGGTTAAGGTCAATAAAAGGAATGATATTTTCCCGTCTGCAGTAATCATAGACAGCGTAAGCGTCGTGTGCAGAATCCAGAAGGAGTTTTTCAATCTGGAATTCCGGAAGATAAGCTTTCATGGTGAAAAAGGAATGGAGAAAGGAAAGCATGTCATGCCGGGAGGCCCGTTCTAAAAGCGGAAACACAGGGAGGTCGCTGAAAGAATCGGAAGCCACATACATGTAAAGGTGGTAGCCGAAGAAATAGCATTCCCGGTGGGAGTCCCATCCCCAGTTACAGTCGGGCTGGGAATGATGGC
>BLLT01000169.1 GCA_011958945.1 Lachnospiraceae bacterium
GCTGACCCAGAACCGGATGACGGTAAAAAAATGTTACGCAGAGGGCAGGATATTTCCTGTGGATAATCTGGATTCGGGGAGGCACAAAGAACTGCTGAGAGGATGTGTGCTTTGTAATGACGGGGTGATTGGCAAGGGAAGCCGTATCGGAGACCCTACGGAACTGGCTTTGCTGGATTTGGCGGGAAAATATGATTTGCACAGGGAGGATATGGAAAAGGATTATCCGCGGATAGGAGAGAAGGCTTTCGATTCCGACAGAAAGATGATGACGACTTTGCATAAAGGGAAGCAAGGCAGAGTATCTTATACAAAAGGGGGCACGGAGGAGGTTTTAAGGCATTCCAAATATTTGTTATCCCGGGGGAAAAAAATAGCCCTGACCGAATCGGCAAAGAGGGAGATAGTGCATGCAGCGGGGCAAATGTCATCGGAAGCCCTTAGGGTTTTGGCCGTAGCGATGCGTGAGGATGCGCCGGAGGCGGAAGAGAGGGAGTTAACCTTTGTGGGGCTGGTAGGGATGATGGATCCGGCAAGGCCGGAGGCGGCGGATGCGGTGCGCGTATTCCGGGGGGCAGGGGTGTCCACTGTGATGATTACGGGTGACCATGTGGACACAGCTTATGCCATCGGGAAGGAACTGGGCATTGCAGGCAGCAGGGAGGAGTGCATCAGCGGCAGCGAACTGGATAAGATGGGGGATGAGGAGTTTGACAGAAAAGCGGAACGCATCCGAATCTATGCCAGGGTTTCGCCGGAACATAAGGTAAAAATAGTGAAGGCTCTGAAAAAGAAAGGGAAAATCGTAGCCATGACAGGAGACGGGGTGAACGATGCCCCATCCTTAAAAGCGGCGGACATCGGTATTGCTATGGGGATGAACGGTACGGATGTGGCAAAAAATGCATCGGATATGATTCTTACAGATGATAATTTCGCAACCATTCAAAAAGCCATCGAAGAGGGGAGAGGGATTTACGAAAATATCAGGAAGGCAATTTTATTTCTGCTTTCCTCCAATTTTGGGGAAATCATTACGATGCTGGCAGCTATTCTTGCAGGATTCCCATCTCCGTTAAAAGCCAGCCATATTCTATGGATTAATCTGATTACGGATTCTTTTCCGGCATTGGCCCTGGGAGTGGATGAAAATGACGGAAAGGAACTGATGCGGCAAAAGCCAAGAAAGAGCGATGAGAATCTTTTTGCCCATGGGGGGCTGGCTTGTACGCTTTGTTATGGGGCGGTGATTGCGGCTATTAGTATAGCGGCTTTTTTGCAGGTGCCTTATGGGGCATTGGAGGGGCAGGGGCTGCCGGTGAATTTGTATAACCTGAAGGCGATGCTCAGTATACCTGAACTTCTGAATAAGGCACAGACCCATGCATTTACTGTGCTTGGTATGAGCCAGCTGGTGCATGCGGTAGGGATGAGGGATGTGAATAAATCAGTATTCCGGATGAATCATTTTTCCAATCATTATATGATATTCGCCTGTATGTCGGGGATTGTTTTGCAGGCGCTGGTGACGGAGATTCCGTATTTCATCAAGTTGTTTGGAACGGTCCGGTTATCGCTTAAGGAGTGGGGGATGCTGTCAGCGCTGTCAGCTATGCCTTTGGTAGTGCATGAATTGTTGGTAGTGGGGGGAATTGCAGAGCAGGGGAATGGACGAAGGAAGAAGGGAATGGAGACGGATGAAGGGGAGATTGCGGAGGTTTGTGCGGCGGAGAATAGGGGGGAATAGGGAGCATGCTTTGGAATTGGCCGTTGGGCCAATTCCTTTTGCTCATAAGAGGGGGAAGGGTACGTTATAACACTTTGGAGACCGCTAAAATGAGGAGGAGCAATCCGCCGATGATGGAGAAGTTCAGGTCGGATTTGGAAGAGAGAAGCCTTCCGAGGCGGCAGCCTCCGTAAATGGCAAACAGGCTGATGAGGAAGGTAAGAAGGGCTGTGAGGGGAAGGGAGAACTCGGAGGAGGCAGCCCCGATGCCGGCAGCTGCACTGTCGGCGGAAAGGGCGAAACCCAGGGAGAGGGCTTCTGCAGGGGAGAGGATTTCCACATCGTCACAGTTGGCTTCTTTGATGGTTTTTTTCAGGGAACTGTCGAAAATTTTTACTATGGCCAATACGAACAGTATGGCAAAGGACAGGAAGGAAGTAACCGCAGGGGGGATGTATGCTTTGAAGAGGGCTCCGATTATAAGGGAAGAAATGAGGAGCAAATCGGAAAGCGCAGCCACAATGACGGCGGATATAGGGGGGATTTTTACTTTATCTGCACCATATGCAAAGCCGGCGGTGAAAGCATCGGCAGAAAGGGCAATGATAAGCAGTATGAGTTTGGATATTGAAAAAAACAAGTGTGTTCACCTGCCATTCATGTTTGATTTATTGTATGTGGGTATGATATAATTGACTTTAATAATGGAAAAATAGTTGCCGGCATCTTAGTGGGCAGTAACAAAAAATATGAGGAGACTGCTGCCATGCCTTGGCATGGCAGGAACTGTGATATTTTATGAACAACAGACAATATAAAACGAAAGAACTGCTAAAGAGATTTGTTCCTTATTTTAAACCATACAGGAAAACGTTGTTTTCCGATTTGTTTTGTGCGGCGCTGACTACGGTATGCGAGTTGGTGTTGCCCCTTATTATGCGCTATATTACCAATGAGGGGCTTTATCGGCTGGCCTCCCTTTCCGTACGTACGATAGGCAGCCTGGGGCTGCTTTACCTGGGGCTGCGCATTGTAGATGCCCTGGCCAGCTACTATATGGCGGATATGGGGCATGTCATGGGGGCGAAGATTGAGACGGATATGCGAAGGGATGCCTATTCCCATTTGCAGAAGCTTTCCAATACCTATTATAATAATACGAAGGTAGGGCAGATCATGGGCAGGATTACCAATGATTTGTTCGATGTGACGGAATTTGCACATCATTGTCCGGAGGAATTTTTTATTGCTGGGATAAAGATTTTTATATCATTTATTATATTGGCAGGGATTCACCTTCCATTGACGCTGATTATTTTTCTTGTAGTTCCGGTGATGATTGGAGTATGCATGTCGCTGAATTTCAAGATGCGGGGTGCTTTTAGCAAGCAAAGAAATCAGATCGGTGAATTGAATGCCAGGATAGAGGACAGCCTTTTGGGGCAGAAGGTGGTAAAAGCTTTTACCAACGAGGATGAGGAAAAGCGGAAATTTGAAAGGGACAACGGACAGTTCCTGGATATAAAAAAGGAAACCTACCGCTACATGGCGGCTTTTCAGACTACAACCAAAATATTTGATGGTATCATGTATTTGGCGGTGCTTGTAGCCGGGGGTATTTTCATGATAAAAGGAATGATTATGCCTGGAGACCTGGTGGCATATATGCTTTATGTGACGACGATGATAGCCACCATCCGAAGGATTATTGAATTTGCCGAGCAGTTCCAGCGGGGGATGACAGGGATAGAACGCTTTTTGCAGATTATGGATGCTGATATTGAGATTTTCGATGATCCCGATGCGATTGAGATGAAAGGAACACAGGGAAATATTGTGTTTGAAAACGTGAGTTTTGAATATCCGGATGACCATAATATTGTATTTACCGGCCTGAATTTAAGCATCCGCCACGGGGAGAAGGTGGCGATTGTAGGGCCTTCCGGCGGGGGGAAGACCACCCTATGCAATCTGATTCCCAGATTCTATGATGTGACAGAAGGGAGAATATTGATTGACGGGGAGGATATCAGGCATTTTACATTAAAAAGCTTACGAACGAATGTGGGGATTGTCCAGCAGGATGTTTATCTTTTTTCCGGTACGATTTATGAGAACATCATTTACGGGAGAGGGGATGCATTGAAGGAAGAGGTGGTGGAAGCGGCGAAGAGGGCAGGGGCACATGAGTTTATTATGAATCTGAAGGATGGCTATGATACCTATGTGGGGGAGCGGGGGGTCAAGCTTTCCGGCGGGCAGAAGCAGAGGATTAGCATTGCCCGGGTGTTTTTGAAAAATCCGCCGGTGATTATTTTGGACGAGGCAACTTCGGCGCTTGACAATGAAAGCGAATTTGCAGTGGCGGAGTCTCTGGCAAGGCTGTCGGAAGGGAGGACTACGTTAACAATAGCCCATAGGCTGTCAAGTATACGTAATTCCGACAGGATTCTTGTCTTGACGGAAAAAGGCATCGCGGAGGAGGGGAATCACGAGAACTTGCTGGAAAAGCGAGGGATTTATTACCAGTTCTACACAATGGCAAACGAGTTGAAATAGCAAAATTTAATTGTTTTACCGTAAATGAAAGTGTAAGGCATCGCGTAATGGCCTTTCTTTCTTGCTAATGGGTGTCGATTTTTGTATAATAATTAGGCAAGGCGCGATAGAGTAAATGCAAAAATAGTTATAATGCGAGGAGAAGGGACATGTGGAAGAAAAAAATCTGTGTAATTGTTGGTGGTGCAAATGGCAGGGGAAAAAGTCTTGTGGAGGAGTATGCAGGGCGTAGGTATTACATTGCCTTTATGGACACAGACAAAGAGCACGGCAAATTACTAAAAGAGAAAATAGAAAAAAGATACGGAAGAAAAGTGTTCTTCTTTCACGGGGATGCGGATAGTGAAGAGGATTTGGAGTTGTTTGCGGGAGCAGTGATTGGCCAGTACCGGAAAGTGGACTGCCTGTATTACCGGACGGATATTGCCGTAAGGTCAGGGGAAATCGAAGGGCTGCTGAAGCATTATGTGAAAAACAACGGTAAAATAGAAACAATTTGCTGATTTTAGGCGGCAGTTTGCCTTTCCGTGGAGATTGCTGGAAAATGTTTGTGCTGAAATGGAATGAAAAGTAAAGACTATGCCTGTAGGTCAGGCGGAAAGGCGTACATATGAAATTAACTTTTATCGGAGCAGCCCATGAGGTGACGGGAAGCTGTCATTATCTGGAAGCTGCCGGCAAACATATTCTGGTAGACTGTGGGATGGAGCAGGGGGTCAGGAAGTATGAAATGGCGGAATTGCCCATAGAAGATGCTATGATCGACTATGTGCTTTTAACCCATGCCCATGTGGACCATTCGGGTATGCTGCCGGCTTTATATGCCAAGGGCTTTAGGGGACAGATTCTGACAACTATTGCCACCGCGGATTTGTGCAGTATTATGCTGCGTGACTGTGCACATATCCAGATGCAGGAAGCAGAATGGAAGAACAGGAAGGCAAAACGTCATTCGGAGATACAGCCCCATGAGCCGCTATACACTATGGAGGATGCGGACGGTGTAATCAAAAGGCTCGTTCCGTGTAAGTATAACCACATAGTGGAGTTATGCGAAGGGGTAGAAATACGTTTTACGGATGTGGGGCATCTGCTCGGCTCGGCCAGCATTGAGGTCTGGATTACGGAGGAGGGCCAGAAGAGGAAAATCGTATTCTCCGGCGATTTGGGCAATATAGACCAGCCTTTGATTAAAGATCCGATTATGACGGAAGAGGCGGATTACGTGGTAATAGAATCCACCTACGGGGACAGAATCCATTCTGAGGTGAAGCCGGATTATGTGGCGGATTTGGCAAGGGTACTGCAGGAAACCTTCGAAGCAGGGGGGAATGTGGTAATCCCTTCCTTTGCGGTAGGCAGGACACAGGAGATGCTTTATTTCCTGCGCCAGATTAAAGCGGAAAGAAGGGTGGAGGGATTCCCTGACTTCCCGGTTTATGTGGACAGCCCGCTGGCGGTGGAGGCTACGGATATTTTTCAGAGAAATGTGACGGAATGTTTTGATGAGGAAGCCATGGATCTTATCCATAAAGGGGTTAACCCTATCCGTTTTCCGGGGCTGCATTTGGCGATTACCGGCGAGGAATCAAAAGGGATTAACTTTGATTTGGAGCCAAAGGTAATTATTTCAGCATCCGGCATGTGTGAAGCCGGGAGAATCCGGCATCATTTGAAACATAACCTTTGGAGGCCGGAATGCACGGTTTTGTTCGTGGGATATCAGGCTAACGGTACCTTGGGAAGGGCCTTGATAGAAGGGGCAAAAGAGGTAAAACTATTTGGGGAAATTATCGAAGTGCGTGCAGCTATCAGGGCATTGCCAGGGATTAGCGGCCATGCGGACAAAGATGGGCTTATCCGCTGGGTAGAAGGTTTTAAAAAGAAGCCGGATAAGATTTTTGTCGTACATGGAGAGGGCAGTGTGTGCGAAACATTTGCGGCCTGTCTGGAGCACGAGCATAAGATAAGCGCTTATGCCCCTTATAGCGGAACACGTTTTAATTTGATGACTGGGGAAATTGAATACGCAGCTACGCCTAAGATGGCCAAGAAGAAAGGCCATATGGTATCGGATGTATTTACCCGCCTGCTGGCAGCCGGGCAGCGGCTGTTGGCTGTTATCCGTAAAAATGAGGGCGTGGCCAACAAAGATTTGGCGAAGTTTGCGGATCAGGTGAATTCCCTTTGCGATAAGTGGGACAGGAAGTAGAAAAGTTTGCAAGGGTATAAGGGGATGATGGAAGTGGGGGCAGAGAAGAGGTCTCTGAAGAGATATGGAGGATTGGGATGAGTTTGGCAGATAGGATTTTCATAAATATGTGCAGGGATATCCTGAATAATGGAACGAGTACGGAAGGGGAGAAGGTGAGGCCTCATTGGGAGGACGGTAACCCGGCGTATACGATGAAGAGGTTCGGAGTGGTGAACCGCTATGATTTATCTAAGGAATTTCCCATATTGACGCTTCGAAAGACGGCTCTTAAGAGTGCTACGGATGAAATGCTTTGGATATGGCAGAAGAAGTCTAACAATATTCATGATTTGCACAGTCACATCTGGGACGAATGGGCCGATGAGGACGGGAGTATCGGGAAGGCGTATGGATATCAGATGGGAGTGAAGCATCAGTATAGGGAAGGGATGATGGATCAGGTGGACAGGGTGATTTATGATTTGAAGAATAATCCTTTTAGCCGCCGGATTATGACGAACCTTTATGTGCATCAGGATCTGCATGAGATGAATTTATATCCTTGTGCCTACAGTATGACTTTTAATGTAACCCAAGGCAAGGGGGAGGAGAAGCTGACATTGAATGCGGTTTTAAATCAGCGTTCGCAGGATGTGCTGGCGGCTAATAACTGGAATGTGGTGCAGTATGCGGTGCTGCTCCATATGCTGGCGCAGGTATGTGGCATGAAAGTTGGGGAACTGGTGCATGTGATTGCAGATGCCCATATTTATGACAGGCATATTCCGATTATTGAAGAGTTAATTAAAAGAGAGCCCTTGGAAGCCCCGGCCTTCTGGCTGAATCCGGAAATCCATGATTTTTATCAGTTTACCCGGGATGATGTTAAGGTAGAAAATTATATTACAGGCCCCCAGGTGGAGAATATCCCCATTGCTATTTAAGGGGGCATGCGGAACTGGGAAACAGCAAGGCCCCGAACAAGCCCCCGGAGAATTTACGGACGCAACGCGGCCGGAAATTGCTCCGCGAGAAAAAAGGGGCTTGGGAGGGGGCATGCGGAACTGGGATAGGAGAAAAAATGAATTTAATAGTTGCAGTGGACGCCAATTGGGCGATAGGAAATAAGGGGGATTTGCTGATAAGAATTCCCAATGACCATAAGTTTTTCAGGGAGGAGACAACCGGGAAGGTAGTGGTGCTGGGGAGGAAAACGCTGGAGACTTTTCCCCAGGGGATGCCTTTGAAAAATAGGACGAATATCATTTTGTCTTCCAATCCGGATTATAAGGTAAAGGACGCCATTGTGGTGCATAGTACGGAAGAACTGATGGAAGAATTGAAGAAATATAACAGTGAGGATATCTATATTATCGGCGGTGACAGTGTTTACCGGCAGATGCTGCCTTACTGCGATGTGGCTCATGTGACGAAAATAGACCATGTTTATGCGGCGGATGCTTATTTTCCTAACCTGGACGAAACGGAAGAATGGAAGGTGGCTGCGGATAGCGATGAGCAGACCTATTTTGATATTGCATATCAGTTTGTAAAATATGTAAGGGCAAAACCCGAAATGGCCTGATTCACATTTTCCCGCGGAATGCGCAGTTTGGCGCATTCCTGGCCTGTGAACAGAAACCAACTGTTACCAAAAGTAGACCGGGAACATTGTGCTGCTATTGACTTTTCCGGAAAAAAGTATAATA
Organism: Lachnospiraceae bacterium; assembly: GCA_011958945.1. Classification (GTDB taxonomy): domain Bacteria; phylum Bacillota; class Clostridia; order Lachnospirales; family Lachnospiraceae; genus Kineothrix. The sequence continues at coordinate 8,189 of BLLT01000169.1, forward strand.
ATGAGTAAGAAAAGTGCGGGAAGACTTTTCAAATCTTTCCCCTGCGCGAAATCCGGCAATGCCGGCCCGTAAATGCCGCGCGGAAATGGGGTTGCATATGAAAAGTTGGAAAGGGCAGCAAAGCTGGCAGTCTTGTTAAAGGAAAGATATTAAAGCCGCGCGGAAATGGAGAAAAATATGGAAAAGAAAAATCTGGATTGGGCAAATATTGGATTTAATTACATAGAGACGAAAGAGCGATATGTTTCTAATTATAAGGATGGTGCCTGGGATGAAGGTATGATGACGGGGGATGCAACGGTCGCTATCAATGAATGTGCAGGGGTGCTGCAGTATGCGCAGACTATTTTTGAAGGGATGAAGGCTTATACCACGGAAGATGGGCGTATCGTAACATTCCGTCCGGACTTGAATGCAGCGCGTATGGCGGATTCGGCCAGAAGGCTGGAAATGCCTGTGTTCCCGGAAGAACGTTTTATTGATGCGGTCATCAAAACAGTTGCGGCGAATAAGGAATATGTTCCGCCGTTTGGCTCCGGGGCAACCCTTTATGTAAGGCCTTATATGTTTGGATCAAATCCGGTGATTGGAGTAAAACCCGCGGACGAATATCAGTTCCGTGTATTTGTAACGCCTGTGGGCCCATACTTTAAGGGAGGGGTAAAGCCCCTTACGATTTGTGTCAGCGATTTTGACCGTGCGGCCCCCCATGGAACAGGGCATATCAAGGCCGGGCTGAATTATGCTATGAGCCTGCATGCGATCCAGACGGCACATAGAGCCGGATTTGATGAAAATATGTATTTGGATGCAGGAACAAGGACGAAGGTGGAAGAAACAGGGGGCGCTAACTTCCTGTTTGTAACAAAGGATAACAAGGTGGTTACGCCTAAATCAGGCAGCATTCTTCCTTCCATTACAAGGCGTTCTTTGATGCATGTGGCGAAGGAATACCTGGGACTGGAAGTGGATGAGCGGGAAGTATTTTTAGAAGAGGTGAAGGATTTCGCGGAATGCGGACTTTGCGGAACAGCGGCTGTGATTTCCCCGGTGGGAAAAATCGTAGACCATGGCAAGGAAATCTGTCTGCCCAGTGGGATGGACGGTATGGGGCCTGTTACTCAGAAGCTGTATGATACTCTTACGGGAATCCAGATGGGCAGGATAGATGCACCGGAAGGATGGATTGTGGAGATTCCATAGAAGTAGAGGGAAAGAAATGAAGTTTCACTAAGGCTGCCAAATACGCAGCCCAAGTGAAAC
>BLLT01000170.1 GCA_011958945.1 Lachnospiraceae bacterium
CAGCAGGGCAGCCGCCATGACTACGGTGACAAAATAGACCAGATAATCCCTGGCCTGCCTCTGAGCGTTTCGGAGGGACAGCTTAGATAATGTCACTGACATCACCCCCTAACGTAGCAAGAACATCCAGAATTTCATGATAGAATACAGGCCGTCCTCGATCCCCCCGGAGCAGCTCATTGAACACCCGTCCGTCCTTCAGGAACAGCACCCGTTTGGCATAGCTGGCGCTGTAGGCATCGTGAGTGACCATGAGGATGGTGGCCCCCATATCCCGGTTCATGGCAGTCATGATCTCCAGCAGGTTCTTGGAGGCTTTGGAATCTAACGCCCCAGTCGGTTCATCTGCCAACAGCAAAGACTGTCCTGCCACCATAGCCCGGGCGACAGCAGTGCGCTGCTTCTGGCCCCCGGACACTTGATAGGGAAACTTGGGCAGGATGTCGGTGATGCCCAGCTTCTGGGCGATATCCCGGACCCGGCTCTGGACCGTTCCAGGATCCTGGTGATTCAGAGAGAGGGCCAGGCCGATGTTTTCCTCGATGGTAAGGGTATCCAGCAGGTTAAAGTCCTGGAAGACAAAACCCAGCCGCTCCCGACGGAACTTGGCCAGTTCGGTTTCGGACAAGTCGGCTACACTCACCCCGTCCAGGAGAATTTTCCCAGCGCTGATGGTATCGATGGTGGAGATGCAGTTGAGCAGAGTGGTTTTTCCGCTCCCTGACGCACCCATGATGGCCAGGAACTCCCCGGCCTCCACATCGAAGCTTACTCGATCCAAGGCTTGCGTGACATTGTTTTTGCTTCCGTAATATTTTTCAATGTTTTGTACTTGCAGCATATCGTTTGCCTCCTTTGCTTATGGCTCTATAGTACACCAAAAGCGAAGGCCGTTGTATCGAAGTCATATTGATTTACCTTACACTCTTGTAAGATTTTCCTTTGCGGGAAAAGTCAGCGTTACTGTAGTTCCAGCCCCCTCCTGTGAATCCATGCGCAGTTCCAATTCCAGGAAAACCGCCAGCTTCCTGCACAGATACAGACCGATGCCGGTAGAGCCGCCTCGAATACGTCCATTGCTGCCGGTAAAGCCACGCTCAAACACACGGGGAAGTTCATGCGCCGGGATACCGATGCCGTTGTCGTGAACAATAAGCTGGGCCTGTCTCCCAAGAAGCTTGGCTGAAAGGGTGATGACCGGTTCCGATCCCCGATAACGGGCAGCGTTTTGGAGCAGTTGGCCCAGAATAAAGACCGCCCATTTTTCGTCGGTATAGACGGCACAGTTCATATTTTCCATCTCTACCCGAATACCGTTTTGGATCAATAGGGAACGGTGGTTCTCAATCGCCTGAACTGCGATTTTTTCCAGCTCTATCTGCCGGAACAGGCAGTCTTGCTCCGGGTTCTCCGCACGGGCGTAGAACAATGCCCGCTCTACATGAGCCTCGATTTGACTGAGTTCCGCTGTGAGTTTCCGGCGGGTGTCCCCGTCCAACTCCCGGCAAATGAGGCGGGCGGCGGTGAGAGGGGCTTTGATCTCATGCACCCAGCGTTCCACATACTCCCGGTACTCCCTTTGGGATGCCTTGGCGTCAGATACCGCACCAGTCATATCGCGGCCAGCCAGGCGGGTCAGGTCAAAGAGCCGCCGTTCAAAAAGCCCTTTTGGCTGCGGAACGCACTCCGTAAACAGGTATTTACGGTCCAGACCATCCAGAATAGATTTCAATTCCAGGAGACGGGCGCGCTGCTGAAAGAAATCAAACATATTCACCGTCAGGAAAACCAGCAGAAACACAATCAGCAAAATCACCAGAACTCCTGGCTGTGTTCCCGTGGCGAAAAGGAACAGCGTTGCCAGTCCGGCGCAAATCACTTGGAGTGCGATACGCTTCAGTCGGTCCGACAAAAATTCCCGCAGGGTCATAGTTGATACCCCATTCCTCGCCGGGTCTTGATGGCGTCCGGCAGACCGATCTCCGCCAGCTTTCCCCGCAGTCGGGTCATATTCACGCTGAGGGTGTTGTCATCAATGTAAATCTGGTTATCCCACAGGGCATCAATCAGATCGGCCCGAGAAACAATCTGCCCGGTACGAACCATCAGGCAGGCCAAAATTTGCAGTTCATTCCGGCTGAGTTCTACGGCTTTTCCGCCGGACGACACAGCCCCTTTTGTCAGGCTCAATCGCAGTTCACCAGCCTCCAATAAATCAGCCTGTTCCGGTCCGCCGCTCCGGCGCAGAACCGCCTTGATCCGGGCCAGCAGAACAGGAACACTGTATGGCTTGGTGATGTAGTCATCCCCGCCCAGGCTCAGCGCCCGTACCTCATCCGCACCAGCATCCCGGCTGGTAACAAAAATTACCGGCGCTGGAACGGCCTTCCGCAATGCGGCACACAGAGAGAAACCATCTTTACCCGGAAGTCCAATATCCAAAAGGATAAGGTTTGGGTGTTCCTGCGCTGCTTGCGCGGGTATATCTGTAAACCTCTTAATTACCAGAGTTGTATACCCCTCGTTTTCCAGGAGCAGCGCCAACTCTTCCCGAATGGCTGGGTCATCCTCGATTATCATAATTTTGGGCATACCATCCCTCCTGCTATTTTACTTACATTGTAGCACAGGGAAGGCAGATTATCAATTACGGCCAGGAACAAAGCCATTCCCATTTTTGAAAACTTCCTTGGAAAATGACCAAATATGCAGGGAACAGCACCTTACGGACACTGTTCCCTACTAAAATCAAACCGCTCCCACTGTGACTGACGCTTCAAATCCTCGGTCACGCTCTCATTCTCCGCCATCTGGTGAACGAGACACCAACAGCGACTCTGTGCCTGCTCGTTGAGGTCAGCAAGATAGGTGTGCAGCTTGCCCGTCAGAAGCAAGTGATTGAGCAAAAGCGGGGTTGTTTCTTCCATATATACTCTGTGTATCCGTCATTCATGGCGATGTAGCGCACACCGTTTCTTGGAAAGAAGTCCCCGATATTTTACAGTGCGGGCCTGGCAAGTGTGCGTCCTCCTTTCTCCCGGATTCCTGGCATAGAAAAAGCAGGATAACCTATTTAGGTTTCCTGCTCTTTGTCGCCATTGATGGATGGCTGATATTTAGTTGTCCTTTTCTTTATTCTTTCCCATAAAAGGCTTCAATCGCCTGTGCGAAAAAATCCGAAGCCCCATCTCCGTACTTTTCATCTATCATCGGCTTGATTTTTTCATTGCGGTAATATTGCGCCTGCGCCAGCATGAATCCTTTTTCCTCTTTTATCTGTGAAAATTGTTTCATAACAAAGCCGTATTCCCTGACTATCTCTTTTACTTCAAAAGAATCCACGGCGCAATCACGTTTCGCAAACAGCTTTTGCAAAATTGCTTCAATCCGTTTGTTATAGCTTTCTGCAACTTCTTTGCTGATGGGATTCTGGGCGGCAGATAAAAACTTGTCTTTCCCGCCATACCATTCAACTACCTTTGCATATCCTTTCTGCATTTTTTCTGAAGATACAACTTCCATGTAATGCTTTTTCCATTGTTCAATGCTCCCAAATTCTTTTATTGCGATATTTCTCATGTTTTCTGGCATATGCTCCATCATAGTCTGGAACATTTCCTCAATCTCTGTTTTACTGAAAACTGCAAAATCCATTTTGTTTTCTCCTTTCAGGATGTCGTCAATGCTGGCTATCAGGCGTTCCATACGCTCTTTTTTTGCTGTCAGCATTTTCCTCTGCATTTGTAAAATCTGGTTTCTGTCAAGAGCCGGGTTCGCCATAATCGCTTTGATTTCTTTCAAAGGAATATCAAACTCACGGAAGAACAACACCTGTTGTAATGTTTCCAGTGCTTTATCGTCATAAAGCCGGTATCCCGCTTCACTTTTGCCAGTCGGCTTTAACAACCCGATTTCATCATAATAGTGGAGCGTGCGCACGCTGATACCTGTTAAGTTTGATACTTCTTTTACTGTCCTCATAGCTGTCGGCCTCCTGTTCTTGATATATCCACTCTAACCCATCACGTTCCGTGAGGGTCAATAGGTAATTTCAAATATTTTTGAATATACCACATTTCAAGAATGGCGAAAAGAATTTCGGCCAGACTTTCAAACTTGTCAGACTTAAAATAGCCGGCAGAGCAAAAAATAAGAAAACCGCTGTTGCATGGTATATGTTTCCATGAAGCAGCGGTTTTGTGCCGGCAGTATTTAGTTGAGAGCGTGGCTCGATAAACCGGAATCTATGCTGATATTTTTTTCTTTTGTATAACTATAAAAAATGCAATCAAAATCACATTGACAATTAAAACAATAATGCTTCCTTCAATTTTGCAAATTCCGCCAGACAAAATATCGCTTCCAGTAAAAGTCGTAACAAACAGATTTGGATAGTCATCGGCAAGTGACACACCGCCTAAAACTAATGCACCAATTCCGTTCCATAAAAAGTGCATAATAATCGGTGCTATAATAGAGCCGCTATATTCAAGGACTACTGTCATAAGCAAACTCATGGTAAGCACATTGAAAACGGGAATAATACCCGCTTCAAATGCCCCTCCATGCAATGCTGTAAAAAGTATTGTTGTCACAATCGCAGCAACGATTATATTGTGCTTTTGCTTAAGCATTTGATACAAATAGCCACGAACAAGAAGTTCCTGCATAATGGTATTAAGAAATACTGCCAGCACCCAAACAGGAAATAGGTTAATTAAGTTAGTTCCGTCAACATGGATAATTTTTGCTGCATACATTACCAAAACAGGGATAGCTAACCATACAATCCCTGCGATTACTCCTAATACCATTCCCTTTACTGGATTATCGAATAAATGTAACTTTACATTTTTCTTTTCAGCAAGCCAAAAGATGAGAGTAAAAGCTGCTACTGCCAATAGAGGTGTGATTTCTGCCCATAATCTCCATATAGCTTGTTCCTTTGAAGACGATAACGGCAATATAGAAACCAATATTGCCCATCCCAGAAAAAAGCCTATGGATTTTAAAATTGTAATACCGACTTTTTTCAAAATGAATACCTCCCAACTCCAATTTGTCAACGACTCCATTATACCGCAATAACTTTCCTGGCGGAATAGACTTTACAAAAAATTCATTTAGTTACAATAAGACGTTACTCCTCTGAATCTGCTCTTATTCTGTCCTTTGTAATAACAAGCTGCCCCTGCTGGCATTTTACGGTAATTTTATCCCCAGCAGAGAGTCCGGCCTGTTCTGGCCGCGCCGGAAGATAATGAGGTCAGCAAAATACGGGAGCTGACAGAGCTATGGGAAAGCACATCCGTAATGCCACAGTCCAGCGTTTCGCAGATTCGTGCCAGCGTGTCCATGCTGATATGTTTCCCCTCTTGTGCGGCTAAGTACGTCCGCCTGGCTCGCCGCCCGCAGGAAAAAATAACAGATAATTTACCGCCGCATGCAATTAGTACTCGGCTGAATATTCTGGCCATATCTTCTGCGAGAACCCTTTTTATGCCATGAAGCCAAGACCATAAAAACAGGAGGACCTATGTCCGAGTGTTTTTTTGCATTACTAGGCTTGACGGAATGTTTGGCATATTAGGATTCTCATGGAAGATATGGCCAGAATATTCTCACAACCTTTCGGATAACCATATTCAATTCTTACATGCATCGAAAATTCATCACTAAAAGCATATGATGTCTAAAACTTCCCACCCCTCTACTCGTGCCGCAGCGCCTCAATAGGGCTAAGTTTAGCGGCCTTCCTCGCCGGATAAATACCGAAAAATAACCCCACTGCCGAAGAAAATACCGTTGCACCGATTACCGTAGACATCTGTGTCTTAGTGGCAATATTCGCTATGCTCCCTATCGCATTGCCGCCTAAAATCCCTAAAACAATGCCGATAAGCCCTCCCAGCAGAGTAATAATCGCCGCTTCTGCCAAAAACTGTAGAAGAATAGACCCCGTCCTGGCTCCTAAAGATTTACGGATACCGATTTCCCTCGTCCTTTCCGTTACAGATACAAGCATGATATTCATAACGCCGATACCGCCAACTAAGAGCGAAATTGCCGCCACAAAGGATACAAATGTGGTGATAACCCCCAGGATGCTGTCGTACTGGGCTGACATGTCCGCCATGTTCTGTACCTGAATCTGTCCTTCTCCCCTTGTATTGTATTTGTTTTCCAATAGGTTTATTGCATTTTTCCCCACTTCTGCACAATAGGCCGTCGATTCTGCGAATATCAGGATATCACTAAATTCTTCTGCATAGAAATAAAAATCATTGGACAACATCGACAATGGTACTTCCATATCCACGCGCGAACTGGTGCCCATCAGCATACTCGCACTGTCTTCCCGGATTCCTATGATAGTAACTTCCTGGGATATCCCGTATAAAGTCAGTTCGAAACTCATGCCGATTACATCCGTTGTTCCGAACATAAGAATGGCACTATTTTCTGTAATAACGCAGACTCGGTTGCCGCTTTCCACATCTTCCTTCGTAAAATATTTCCCTTTAACGACCGGGCCGCCATTTGCAGAATAATACTGCAGACTTTCCGTGCCGCCCATGGCCCTGGCTTCAAAATTCCCTTTCGGGCCATCCGCATTCCCCCATCCGCCCAGAACAGGGGTCACACCCTTTACATGATCCACGTTATTCATAATCAAATCGAAATCATCCTCACTAAACCGCATTGTCACATCTTCCAATGTAGTGTCCAGGTAGAGTTCGATCAGCCCGCTTCCCATGCTTTCCAGTTCCTCGTTAATCTGATTCCTCACTCCGTTACCAATTGCCATTACCATAATAACCGAAGCAATACCGATGATGATGCCCAACATGGTAAGGACGGAGCGGCCTTTATTGCTCTTGATATTCATCAGGGCAATTTTTATATATTCCCATATTTGTGCCATATCCAGCCTCCCATTACTGTTGCGGTACTGCCATAACTTCCATACCTTCAGTGATGCCTGCGCTAACTTCTGTCAGTATCTGGTCATTTTCGTTCAGGCCTTCCTTTATCTCTATGTCCATTTCGGATGAAATACCTGTCTGAACCGGTTTTTTCACCACTATGCCGTTTTCTACCGCATATACGAAATTGCCGTCCACATCTGCATTCACCGCACTGAACGGTACTAAAAGCACCCCTTCGGATTTGGATGTACTGATAGAGATTTTCGCTTCCACTCCAAGGAAAATATTCTCATCCGGATTTAATATCTTAATGTCTGTACCTACTACCGATGCCCCGCTGGAATTTTTGGTTGCCATTTTATCAATTTTGCTGACTTCGCCGTCATAGACCATTCCGCCGATAGTCACAGTAGCTTTCTGCCCTACTTTTAGTTTTTCCAAATCATATTTTGATACGGAAATGCTTACTTTCACATCTTCTGTGCTTTCCAGCTTAAATAACTGGTCTCCCACTACCGGTGTTTTGCCTTCTACCACATTCATTTCGGTCACTACGCCGTCAAATTCGGCAACAATGCCGCTCTCTGTTGCAAGGATAGCATCCAGGGTTTCTTGGGAAGCGATATTTTCCAATTCATTTTTTGCTTCCAATTCCTGCTTCGCACCTTCATTCATTTTGCTGCTCTCTGCAGAATTTTTCTGTGCTTTCATTTCCGCTTTATACTCTTTGCAGTTATTCAGCATCTCTGTATATGTCTTGATTTCTTCTTCCCATGCCCGTATCTGTTCGTTATTGGTCTGTTCATAAGCATTCATCTGTACCAGTTTCTGCAGATTTTCATATTCATCGGAATCCGGTTCGTCTGCCCAATCGATCAAAGATATCTGAAGCAGAGCCCCTTCATGGGCCAGGGCAGCTTTCTTTTCTTCTACCTGCCTTTCCAAATCCTTTACATGATTGTCAATATCCGTAATTTGCTGTTCCAATACGTTCAGGTTTACATTTGCCTCCCCCAAGTCTCCCAGGCTTTCGTTATTCTTCTGGACGGAACTATTATAGCCGCCTTCGTTTACCTGCAGCTGCAGTTCCGCCGCCCTTTTTTCATTTGACAAATCTGTCTCGTCATATGTAAGGACCGGTTTGCCTTTGTTTACTGTCTCCCCGGCATTTACGTTAATCTGACCGATTTTGATGCTCACCGGGGCAAAATATGTCTTTGTTTCCCCCGATACCACAGAGCCGCTCGTATTAATTGTCTGCTCCACATCCCCCCTGCCCACCGGATAGGTAAAAACAGTAGGTTTGGCATTGGCACTGGCAATGTTGGAAACTATAATAAACAATACAAAGATTCCAGCCACTGAGCCTAAAATGCTTCTTTTAATAATTTTCTTTTTTCTGGCTGGGTCCATCGGTGCTTTCTTATTCTTTTTCGCTTCCTTTGCCAGCCTTTTTTGCTCCTTCTTTTCCTCTTTTTCTTTCCGCTTTTGTTCTTTCTTTTCTTCCTTAGTGAGTCCTGCGCCGATACCCTCATTTTGCAGATTATTATCACTCATGATTCTGTTCTCCTCTCGCAATAGATTCATCAACTTTTTCTTCCCCTTCGGCCGAATCGCTTACAATCCTGCCGTCCATTATTTTAATTACGCGCTTTGCCTGCGCCGCTATCTCATTATCATGGGTAATCAAAATGACCGTACGGCCTTCCTCATGCAGCCCTTTTAAGATTCCCATAATTTCTTTCGTAGAACCGGAATCCAGGTTTCCGGTAGGCTCATCGGCCAGAATAATCGGCGGAGCCTGAGCAATTGCCCTGGCAATCGCTACCCTCTGCTGCTGCCCGCCGGACATCTCCGATGGTTTATGGCTTTTTCGCTTCCCCAGGCCAACCTTTTCCAACGCAGTCTCCGAAAGCCTAGCCCTTTCCTTTCGTGAGACCCCTCTATATATCAATGGCAATTCTACATTTTCCATCGCCGTCAGGTTGGCAATCAGGTTAAACCCCTGAAAAATAAACCCGATTTCCTTATTCCTGATATCGGACAGTTCGTTATCGCTCATATGGGATACATCCTTATCATGCAGCATATAAGTGCCGCTTGTAGGAATATCAAGACACCCCAGCATATTCATCAACGTAGATTTCCCCGAACCTGACTGGCCGATAATAGCAACGAACTCATTCTCATGGATTTGCAAGTCTACATGGTCCAGCGCCCTTACCTCATTTTCCCCGGGGTTGTATACCTTACAAATATCCCGGATATCAACCAATGCACTCATTTTTACCCTCATTTCTGCGCTGCTTTATATACCTCTTAAGTTTGTGGATACAGCGCAAACACAAACTCACCCCTGTCCTATTGTATTACTCACCTAATACAATAACCGCTTTTATACAATTTGTCAACCTTTTGTCAAGACATTTTTTTCTTTTATAAAATTCAGCCGTAACAGTTCAGCCTTTCGGATTCCTTGTCGCATTTACACATTGGTACGG
>BLLT01000171.1 GCA_011958945.1 Lachnospiraceae bacterium
CGGGGTATTTGGCCCTCGCGGCAGCCGCCAAATGTCCAATCCAACCTTTGGTTGGATTTAAGCATGCCGCTTGGCCCGTTGTTCGCGGGAATAAAATAAAAAACAATATGTGCGCAGGCCGGGGCACATGCGGAATTGGAATAGGAGAAGATAGATGGCAGAGATAACAGAGAAAGAGCAGTTAATATTTGATATTGTACAGGCGGAATGGGATATGTTCCAGAATGTTTACAACACGGGCGGCAGGGCATCCTGCCAGGAAGATCCGGATACTTTTTTCAGGATGCGGATGAGCCAGTGGATGGTTTATGAGGACGAAATTTTGGAAAGCTATGCAAATGATATCCGTCAGGCCTATGAGGAAGGCAGAAATCTGCTATTTGAGAAATATGCCCGGATGATGGAGGTTACCTATCCGGAGGAATACGAAAATGTAAAGGAATATTTGCCCGAAGTAAGCCCGGAAAAGAAACAGATGGCTGAGGAAATCGTAAAGATTCATATGGAGTGGGACAGATATATGTTAGAGCATTACCCTAACATACGGGCACAGGGAAGAGTCATGACCACGCAGGAGGACTCTGTCCGAGACGGATCGTCTACGGAAAGCTATCTGCGGGGGGAACTGCTGACCTATTCAGAGTATACGGTTTCCCTGATTTTACGCCAGGTAAAAGAAGCATATGAAAAAGGCGAAAACCTGGAAAAAGAGATTATTGAGAACGAAACCAGGTTTTACGGCTACAGCAGCATCGAAGATGCGGAAAAGAAGCATGGGGAACTGGCAGAGCAGCAGTGAGTATCCCCGCGATTAAGTATAGAATTTAAGCGAACTTAAAAATGCAGCCTTCTGCGCACCGCATCCCGGAGTCTGCGGACGGAAAGCAGGGTAATCAAGGCGATGACGATAATCCCGCAGACCGTGAGAACGATAGCGGACCAGGACAGGGAAAGTGGACTGCCAAAATAGCGGTCAATAAACAGTTCGATGCCCACGCAGAGAATGGCGGCTTCCGCAAAAATATAGAGCGCTGTGGCGATGATGGAAACGGGCAGCTTCCGTATGCACAGCGTAAGGAGTTCGGCCAATATGGTTGCCAGGGCCACAATCGGCACGGCCAGTTCCCAGAACCATCTGGGGGAACTGGTAAGATAAGTAATCATATACAGATAACCGCCTATGGCAATCCCATCTAAGAGCAGGGAAATATAAATGGGCTGCTTCGTATAAATGACGGCTGGAATAAACAGCACGAACAGAATAATGCAAATTCCGATAATGAGCAAAGACCAGAGAGTTCCGGTAAATACAAAAAGATTCAATAAAGCACACCCGATGGATGCGGCCAACAGCACAACCGTCAGAAGGATGCCCAAATCTTTTCTTTTTACCGTTTCCACCTGGCCTTTTTCCATAGGATAAGGGGAAGGGGCATTTACTTTTTCCAGTTCCCCCGGATGAAGCACAGGAGTATGGCAAAGGGGGCAGGATTTCAATGAAGAATCCAGTTCCACACCACAGTTTACGCAATATGACATAATGCTTACCAATCCTTTCTTAATTCAGTATATTTTCAGCGGTTGCTTTCTATTTTAATATGAATGCCGTCCTGCACCAGCTTGCGGAAAAAATACCGTTCCACATCCGCTTCCTTGATGCTGCTGGCAAAGTTTATGGTCAAAGTATCTTCAAAGCTGGCTATGGCGCAGTTCGTACGGGAAGAAAAAGGCTGCCCCATATAAATGTCGAACCGTTCAATATAAGGTTTCATATCTTCCGGCACTCTTAATGCCCCCATATTGGTCAGCCCGGCGGAAGAGTTTTTATCCTGCACTTTCGTATAAAAAAGCCGGACGGTAAAATCTTTGATAAAAAGGGGAACAATACGTATCAAAGGATGCCTTTGTGTGGCAGCGTTGGTGGTAATATCTCCCCTTAAAAACTTTTCATTGATATAATATCTCATATAGTTCCGCACATGAATTACAATTTCATCAAAAGTATATTCTCCCAGCCTGGGGTCGATGGAGGGGTATACCATGGTGATAAAATTGCGGAGCGTCTTAGAGGGGAAAAATCTCCGCAGGTTGACCGGCATGGCAATTTTAACGGGAAGAAGCCTCCGATGCCAACTATGTTCCTGCTTTTGGAGCAGGGCATAGAGCAGGACGGAGTTCAAATATTCCGTGATGGTGGCATTGTATTTGGCGGCTACCGCCATGACCTGCTTTACCGACATGATGCCGTCAATAATATTTAAGGTATAAAAGGGTTCCTTGGTGCCCCTGACGCGGTAGGCCTTTTCGCCGGGGCGGGGCGGGCGTACCTGGGCATTGGCATAACGCATATAGGCATCCTCCAGTTCCTCCGGGTCTGGCTCTCCATTTACATCCAGGACAAAGCCGCCATTGGATATTTTATACCCCAGCAGCCTTAAATAAACAGCGGTCATTGTCTGCAGAACACACATGCCGCCGGTGCCGTCGCCCAGGCTATGATGGGCTTCCAGGGCAATCCTGCGTTCGTGATAGTAAATGCGGATGAGATAACGGTTGTTTGCCTTAAAGGGCATAGGCATACAAGGGTTTTTGATATCTGGCTGTACGAAAGGACCGGGCCGGTGATTGGTTTCCAGGTAACGCCAGAAAAGCCCTTTTCGGATGGCCACTTTATAGGTTGGAAAACGCTGTAAGGTGATGTCGGCGGCCTGTTGGAGGACTTCCGGATCAATATTTTCCTTCAGCACAACCGAAAGCCTGTAGACGGAAGAAAAATCCCGGCGCTGCAAGGTAGGGTAAACGATGGCGGATAAATCCAGCTCATACCATATTTTTCTGTCATTTTTTTTACTGATAGCCATACAAATCCCCTTGAAAATTCTTTTATTAAGAGTATACTATAATTTCACACATTTTCGCAATGCATTCAAATATTTATAGTATACCATAGTTTAGCAAATATGTGCTAAAATTGAATCAAAAGATGCGAGGAAAGTTCGTCATCAGACGGATATAAATTGACGAGGGCGCTTTTCTGCACACAAATTTGTGACGGAGCTGCAAGTTTGGAGTGCAGAGCCGAAGCTGACATTCGGATTATGTGTCTGCGCAAAAAACGCTCCGGCAAGGAGGATTATCATGGCATTGACAGAAAAAAAGAATTTAAATATGCTGAACCTGATAAAAAGGGTGCACAGTGTAGTGGAGAATGTGGATATTGAGAAGCATAGGCAGTCGCAGGACTATTTTGGGGCGATTTTGGGAAACAGCAAGGATACGGTGATTCACGAAGTAGTGATAGAAGATATTTATGCGGAATGGATATCGGTAAACCGTGCCCATATGAAAAAGTATGTGATTCTTTATTGTCATGGAGGAGGGTATTCCACTGGAAGCAGCCTATATGCCAGGACTCTTACAAACAAACTGGCCATGTCTACTTCCATGGATGTACTTTGCTTCGACTACCGCCTTGCCCCGGAGCATCCTTATCCGGCGGCTTTAGAGGACGCGATGAAAGCATGGAATTACCTGATGCTTTTAGGATACGGGGCCAGGGATGTGGTGGTGGCAGGGGATTCCGCAGGGGGAAATCTGGCACTGGCCCTGGTGCATAAGCTGAAAAGTGAAAAGCGGCTGGTTCCCAGGGGGCTGGCATTGATGTCTCCGTGGACGGACCTGACAGCATCGGGGCAGTCCTATGAGACGAAAAAGGATGTAGACCCGGTGTTGGATGCGGAGTATATCGGCCAGATGGTGAAAAATTATGCGGAGGGGCAGGATTTGAAAAACCCGTTTATTTCACCGATTTTTGGGGATTTTTCCGATTTCCCATCCACATATATCCAGGTGGGGGAGAACGAAATCTTGTTAAACGATTCTATTATGCTGCATCAAAAGATGATTGAGGCCAATGTGCCGGTGAGAATGCATACTTTTGAGGGGATGTGGCATGTGTTCCAGATGTCGCCTTTTAAAACAGCCTATGAAGCCATGGACAAGAATGCGGAGTTCGTTTATACCATATGCCGGTGAAAATAACGCTGCTGCTAACATGATGGATATTTTCATTTAAAATATAAAATAATTATGAAAAAAAAGGATTTTCCCATCATATGCCGAATATATAAAATGAATACTACAAACAAAAGAGTACGAAACGCCGTTTTGTGAAAGGATGGTGGTTTGGCTGTGGGAATGTTAATCCGTGAAAAGCTGGAACAATGGGAGAAGGAATACCTGAGCCCATATGCTTCTTTGAGCATGAATTCCAGGGGGCGTTCCAGGGAAGAAGAGCAATGCGATATCCGGCCGGTGTATCAGAGAGACCGGGATAGGATACTGCACAGCAAAGCTTTCCGAAGACTAAAGGATAAAACCCAGGTTTTCTTAACGCCGGAGGGAGACCACTACCGAACCAGGCTGACCCATACACTGGAGGTATCCCAGAACGCCAGGACAATTGCGAAGGCACTGCGCTTGAATGAAGACCTGGTGGAGGCCATTGCCCTGGGGCATGATTTAGGCCATACACCTTTCGGCCATGCGGGGGAGCGGGCCTTGAACAAAATCTGTCCTTACGGCTTTTGCCACAGCGACCAAAGCGTCCGCACCGTGGATATTTTGGAGAAAAACGGCATTGGCCTGAATCTGACGGAGGAAGTACGGGATGGAATACGGAATCATCAGACAAAGGGAATGCCTTATACATTGGAAGGCAAAATCGTGCGGTATTCGGATAAAATAGCATACATACATCATGATATGGATGATGCCATCCGAGGCGGAATTTTAAAGGAATCGGATGTGCCAAAGGAAATAGGGGAGGTTATCGGGTTTACCACAGGGGAAAGGCTGGACCATTTCATTCACGATTTGGTCACTTTCAGTTATGAAAAAAACGAAATCAGCCTCTCGCCGCCCGTGGATACGGCTATGAAAAATTTGCGTCGCTTTATGTTTGATCGGGTTTACCAGAACAAAGAGGCAAAAAGCCAGGAAGCGAAAGCGGAGATGCTGATGGAGTCTTTATATAGCTATTACCTGAAACACTTGGAGAAACTCCCAGGATATTCATTGGCCAGAATGGAAGAAAAGGGGGAAGCGCCGGAAATCATCGTGTGCGATTACATAGGTGCAATGACAGACCGCTTTGCCATCGCCCAATATGAAGACCTCTTCATCCCCAAATCATGGCATTACTAGAATAAATTGATTGCGGAACTGGAATAAAAACAGCAATCTCCTGTACAGCGCCCCAGAGGATTTACGGACGCGGAAGCGGCCGGAAATTTCTCTGCCAAATGAACGTATTATGGGTGCTGGGATGGGGATTGCGGAACTGGAATAGGAGATAAGATGTACTATCCTGACGATTTAGTGGAAGAAGTACGGATGAAAAACGATATCGTGGACGTGATTTCCGGTTACGTCCGGCTGCAGAAAAAAGGGGCGAACCATTTCGGGCTGTGTCCGTTTCATAATGAAAAATCCCCTTCGTTTTCCGTATCGGGCCCAAAACAGATGTATTATTGCTTCGGGTGCGGGGCCGGCGGGAATGTGTTTACGTTTATTATGGAATATGAGAACTATACCTTTGCGGAGGCAGTGAAGATGCTCGCGGAAAGGGCCGGGGTGAATCTGCCGGAGATAGAATATTCGGAAGAAGTTAAAAGGAAAGAGAGCCGCAAGAGCAGGCTGCTGGAAATTAACAAAGAATCAGCCAGATACTTTTATTACCAACTCCGTTCCAAGCGGGGGGAGGCGGGCTATCGTTACCTGGCGGAGCGGCAGCTGACCGAAGAGACGATGAAAAAGTTCGGGCTTGGGTTTGCCAGCGTGTCCAGCAATGATTTGGTGCAGTATCTCCGCTCCAAAGGGTATGCGGATGACTTGATACAGGAAGCCGGGGTGGCCGGCTTCGATGAAAGGTTCGGGCTTCACGACAAATTCTGGAATCGGGTGATGTTCCCCATTCAGGATACTAACCACCGGGTTATCGGCTTTGGCGGACGGGTGATGGGCGATGGGAAGCCAAAATATTTAAATTCCCCGGAGACCGCGATTTTTGACAAAAGCCGTAATCTGTACGGGCTGAACTTTGCCAGGACATCACGCCAGGGCCGCATGATTTTGTGCGAAGGGTATATGGATGTAATCGCTATGCATCAGGCCGGGTTTACCGAGGCTGTGGCATCCCTGGGAACGGCTTTTACCATAGGCCAGGCCGGGTTGATCAACCGGTATGTGAAAGAGGTGCTGTTAGCCTATGACAGCGACGGGGCGGGAACCAATGCGGCGCTGCGTGCCATCGGTATCTTAAAGGAGGCCGGGCTTAGCGGGAAGGTAATCAATATGGAGCCTTATAAAGACCCGGATGAATTTATGAAAAACCTTGGACCGGATGAATTCGTGAAAAGGATCGAAACGGCGGAAAACAGCTTTTTCTTTGAACTGCGGATGCTGCAGCGGGAATATGATTTGAAAGACCCGGAATCCAAGACCAGGTTTCACCGGGAAATTGCCCGGAAACTGTGCGGTTTTTCGGAAGAAGTGGAGCGGGAGAACTATTTGGAAGCCGTGGCGGAGAAGTACCATATCGGTTTTGAAAATCTGCGCAGGCTGGTGGCCTCTTACGCAGCGCAGACTGGCGTGGCAGTTCCGGTAAGGCGTCCGAAGACCGGGGTTTCGGAGAAGAAAAACATGCCTGAGGAAAACCGGAAAAAGGCTCAGAGACTGCTGATTACATGGCTCACCGATGAGCCGGAAATATACCCTAAAATAGCAAAGTATATCAGGGCGGAAGATTTTACGGTGGAATTATACAGGAAGGTGGCGGACAAGTTGTTGGAAGGGCTTTCCAAAAAGGATTTCAGCCCGGCATCCCTGATAAGCCTTTTCTCCGATGAAGAAGAGCAGCGCGAGGTAGCATCGCTTTTTAACACCAAACTGGAAGAACTGCAAACGAAACAAGAGAGGGAAAAAGCCCTCCATGATATTATATATACGGTAAAAAGAAACAGCTATGAATTTTATTCCGAGAGGATGGGGGCGGATGTGGAAGCGCTGAATCAGGTAATTGCGGGAAAAAAAGCGCTGGAAGAACTTAGCAAAACGCATATTTCTTTGGATGAATGATAATACTATGACTACGTGAGGAAGGATGGAACCAAAAAATGGATGAAAACACACAAGCAAAGTTTGAGGAGCGTCTGAAAGAACTTCTAAACGCTGCGAAAAAGAAAAAGAATGTTTTGGAATATCAGGAAATCAGCGATTTCTTTACAGATATGACGCTGGAAGAGGAGCAGTTTGATAAGATATTGGAAACATTAGAACAGAATAACGTAGATGTCCTTCGGATTACGGAGGATGACGATGTAGACGATGAGGAAATCATCCTGACGGAGGAGGATGAAGTGGATGTGGAGAACATCGACTTATCCGTGCCGGACGGCATCAGTATCGAGGATCCTGTCCGGATGTACTTAAAGGAAATCGGGAAGGTTCCCCTTCTTAGTGCCGAAGAAGAGATTGAATTGGCCAAGAAGATGGAGATGGGCGATGAAGACTCCAAAAAGCGTCTGGCAGAGGCGAACCTCCGTCTTGTAGTCAGCATTGCAAAAAGATATGTGGGCAGGGGCATGCTTTTCCTGGATTTGATTCAGGAAGGGAATCTGGGCCTTATTAAAGCTGTGGAAAAATTCGATTACCGGAAAGGGTATAAGTTCTCAACTTATGCCACATGGTGGATACGCCAGGCGATTACCAGGGCGATTGCGGATCAGGCCAGGACTATCCGCATACCGGTGCATATGGTGGAAACTATCAATAAACTGATTCGTGTCAGCAGGCAGCTGCTGCAGGAACTGGGGCGCGAACCTGCTCCGGAAGAGATTGCGGAGGAAATGAATATGCCGGTGGACAGGGTAAGGGAAATCTTGAAGATATCTCAGGAACCGGTATCTTTGGAAACTCCAATCGGCGAGGAAGAGGATAGCCACTTAGGCGATTTTATACAGGATGACAATGTGCCGGTGCCTGCGGATGCGGCTGCATTTACCCTGTTAAAGGAACAGCTGGTGGAGGTGCTCGGCACACTGACGGAAAGGGAACAGAAAGTGCTCAGGCTTCGTTTTGGCCTGGATGACGGCAGGGCCAGGACGTTGGAGGAAGTGGGGAAGGAATTTAACGTAACCCGCGAACGTATCCGCCAGATAGAGGCGAAGGCACTGCGTAAGCTGCGCCATCCCAGCAGAAGCCGGAAACTGAAGGATTATCTGGACTGAGGGAGGCGGCAGGAGCAGTGAACGTGTCAGTGCACTGGGAGGGAATGGCTGAAGCGGCAGGAAATGACAGAAAAAGTGGCTTCCCCCTGTGCAGAATCGGGGAAAAAAGAACTTGGAGGAACAGTGGAAATGCCAGGGGTTTTGGAAGTGACCGGAACAATGGAACTCGCAGGAAGAGACCTGGGGAAAGGAAGGGAAACAGTCAGGCTGTCTAGGCGTCTGAAAGCCGTGGCGGGGATGGTGACGAAAGGGAATATGGTATGTGATGTGGGATGTGACCATGGTTTTGTTTCCATTTATCTCGTTCAAAAGAACATCAGCCCTGGGGCAATCGCCATGGATGTGAACAATGGACCGCTGCAGGCGGCAGGGGAGCACATCCTGGACTACGGCCTGCAAAACTACATAGAACCCAGACTGTCCAATGGGGTGGAGGCTCTGAAAGCAGGGGAGGCAGACAGCCTGATTTGTGCCGGAATGGGCGGAAGGCTGGTGATACGCATCCTGGAAGAGGGGAAAAGTAAAATTCGTTCCATGAAGGAAATTATCCTCCAGCCTCAGTCGGAAATCCGCTCCGTGCGGGAATATCTCCGGAAGGAAGGGTATCGGATTGTAGATGAAAATATGATTTTGGAAGAGGAAAAGTTTTACCCGGTGATTAAGGCAGAGCCGGCGGGGAAAGCCGGAACGGAGGAAATGAAGGCGCCAGGCGGGCAGAATCCGGCAAAAGGCCAGGGTGCCAAGGACGGACGGCATACAGCCGTAAACCAACGGATAGAAGATAAGTACGGCCCGGTGCTCCTGGAAAAAAGAAATCCGGTTTTGGAAATATTTTTGCACCGGGAATATGATTTGTGCATGGAAATTATGGAAAAACTGCGCAGGAACGGGAAAGATGAGAGGCAGGAAGAGATAGCGGGGAGAATCAGGGATATTGAGCGGGGGTTATCCTATTTTACATTATAGGAAATAACGCCACAGCGTTGGAAGATGCCAAGAAAGAATGCGAAGCATTCTTTGGAATTGGCCGCTGGGCCAATTCTTTTT
>BLLT01000172.1 GCA_011958945.1 Lachnospiraceae bacterium
CAAGTTTGTGTCTGCGCGGCATCCACAAACTTGACATGCGTAGAGCCCCGGAAATGCAGCGCGGAAATGGAGTAAAAAATGGCACAAATAGGTAAAACCTGGCTTTTTGTTCCGGCAAAGGAAAAATATGTGGAACGTATCCCGCAAATAGAAGCGGATGCTATCATATTGGATTTGGAAGATTCCCTTGCCCCGTCTCAGAAAGAGAAGGGGCAGGAGATTGCGGCTGAGATTCTGCAAAGGTATGGGGAAAGCAGGGAACTGTACGTGCGCCTGAATTCCGGAGAAAGATTTAGAGGGGAATTAAACGCCCTGAAAGATATTCATTTCACAGGCTTTATGATTCCTAAATTTGAGGAAGTGTCGCTTTGTGAGGAACATCGGGAACATCTGAAAGGAAAATCTGTAATAGCCCTGATAGAAAGTACGAAGGGAATCATAGGGCTTCCGGAAATTGGGGCACATCCCCTGATACAGGGGCTTGCTTTTGGCGGGGAGGATTACCGGAAAGAATTAGGATTTGAAGCGGGGGAGGAAGCCACCCTTTTTGCAAGGAACCGGCTTGTTTTATATGCTTCTTATAACCGGAAATATTCATTGGACACGGTGAGCATGGAAATACGTGATATGGGGAAATTCATGGAGGATTACCACAGAAGCAAACGGCTGGGATTCTCCGGAAAGCTTCTGATACATCCATCGCAGGCCAGGGCGGTCAAGGATTACTACAGGAAAAATGACGGGGAGTACTTAAGGAGTATTGTGGCGGCTTTTGAAAACAGTGCCGACGGGATTTTGCAGATGGACGGAAAATGGTATGAGAAGCCTCATATTGAGAAGATAAAAAAATATTTACTGGAACTGGAAACGAAGCAGTGAGAGCAGCGGGAAGGGGAGTAGTAAATGGCATTGGAAGAAGTGAGGAAGCAGGAAGAAACAAGGAAACTGGAGGAAACAAGAAAGCTGGATGAGGCGGGAGCGCTGGGAGAAGCGGGAAACCTGGAAGCGCGGAAGGAAAAGGCTCACGGCAGGGAACAGGAAAAGAAACAGCATGGGGCAGGGAAGCTTTTGGCCTGGGAGCGCATTATGCTTTTGATGGATAAGGACACCTTCGTGGAGACCGATGTATATCTGGAGCATCGCTGCCCCTATTTTGGAATGGATAAAAATAAGGTAGAGGGCGATGGCGTGATTGCCGGCTATGGCAAGGTGAATGGGCGGACGGTCTGTGTGTATGCCCAGGACTTTACAGTGTTTGGCGGCTCCATCAGTGAGATGAATGCTAGAAAAATATCCAATATTCAAAATAAGGCGCTGCAGATGGAAGTTCCCATCGTGGGGCTTTTTGATTCGGGCGGGGCAAGGGTTCAGGAGGGAATACTGGGATTGTCGGGCCATGGAAATATTTTTTATAATAATGTGAAAGCTTCGGGCAAAATCCCACAGATATCAGCGATTATGGGAACCTGTGCCGGGGGCGCTTCCTATTCCCCGGCGCTGACGGATTTCATTATCATGGTGGATGAGACCAGCAATATGTTTATCACAGGGCCTAAGGTAGTAAAGGCAGCCATCGGCCAGACCGTGACGATGGATGAACTGGGCGGAGCCGAAATCCACGCAAGAATCAGCGGCATGGCGGACCATGTGGCGGAGGATGATGAGGACTGCATCGGGTATATCAAAAGGCTGCTGAGTTATCTGCCGGACAATTTTCATGAAAGGCCTGAACGGGCAAAGGAATATACGTTTCATGAAGAAAGAGGGAAAACCATTGCTTCCCTAATGCCGGAATCTAAGCGGCATGCTTATGATATGCATAAGATTATCGATTGCCTGATAGATGAAGGGAGCGGGTTGGAAATCAAGGAAAAATTTGCTTCCAATATTATTACTATGCTGGCCAGGGTGGGCGGTTACCTGGTAGGGATTATTGCCAATCAGTCCGCGCAGATGGCGGGATGTATCGACATCAATGCGGCGGATAAGGCGGCCGGTTTTATCCGCGTCTGCGACAGCTTCAATATCCCGCTGTTAAATCTGGTGGACGTGTCCGGTTTTTATCCGGGGAAGGAGCAGGAGCAAGGGGGGATTATCCGGCATGGTGCAAAGATGCTCTTTGCCTACAGCGAGGCGGAGGTTCTCAAAATAACGGTAATACTCCGCAAGGCTTACGGGGGCTCTTATCTGGCGATGTGCAGCAAAGAACTGGGGGCGGATGTGGTTTATGCGTGGCCGGGGGCCGAGATTGCAGTGATGAGCGCGGAGGCCGCAGTGGATGTGCTTTTTAAAAATGCGGACAGCGGGCAGAGGGAACAATATTTGAGGGAATACGGCGAACAATTCCTGAATCCTTTTGAAGCGGCTCATATGGGCTATGTGGATGAGGTCATTGAGCCGCAGGCTACCAGGGCAAATATTATGAATATTCTCGAACTGCATCCGGCAAAACGGGCGGCAGAGAGGAAGACGGCCCATGGGAATATCCCGTTATAAAATAACAGGCATAAAGAGTTTTGAAATTGCCTGGAGAGCGTACAAAAAGAAAAGGAGCATTAATTATGGCATTCACCCATTTACATGTGCATACGGAATACAGCCTTTTGGATGGTTCCAATAAAATAAAAGAATATGTCAAGCGGGTCAGGGAACTGGGCATGGACAGCGCAGCGATTACGGACCACGGGGTAATGTACGGGGTCATTGATTTTTATAAAGCGGCGAAGGCGGAGGGGATTAACCCCATTATCGGCTGTGAAGTGTATGTGGCGCCCAATTCCCGGTTTGATAAGGAACTGACCGGCGGGGAAGACAGGTATTACCATTTGGTGCTTCTGGCGGAAAATAATACAGGGTATGCCAATCTGATGAAAATTGTCAGCAGAGGTTTTACGGAGGGCTACTACTATAAACCCCGTGTGGACATGGAAGTACTGAATGAATTCCACGAAGGGATCATCGCCCTTTCCGCGTGCCTGGCGGGGGAGGTACAAAGGTATATTTCCAAAGGGCTGATAGATGAAGCTCAGAAGGCGGCCAGGAAATATGAGGCCTGTTTTGGGAAGGGGAATTATTTCCTGGAATTGCAGGATCATGGAATCCCGGAGCAGAAAACGGTGAATGCGGCGCTGCTTAAGATGAGCAAAGAACTGGATATCCCCCTGGTGGTTACTAACGATGTCCACTATACCTATGCGGAAGATGAGAAATCCCATGACGTGCTGCTTTGCATCCAGACGGCGAAAAAGCTGGCGGATGAGGACCGGATGCGGTATGTGGGCGGACAATACTATGTAAAGAGCGAAGAGGAAATGAAAGGGCTCTTCCCGTATGCCTGGGAGGCTGTGGAGAATACGCAGAGGATTGCGGACCGCTGCCATGTGGAAATCGAATTCGGCGTGACCAAGCTGCCTCATTTCGAAGTGCCGGAAGGGTATGATTCCTGGACCTATCTGAATAAGCTTTGCTATGACGGGTTATATGAACGGTATGGGGTGCGGGAGGATGTGAAGACGGCGGATAGGGCAGGCGAAGAACCGGGAAGGACGGCAGAAGCCGATAGCCTGGAGCCGGGAAGGCCGGAAGCCGGAAATCGGCCGGCATCAGGCGGAATACCTGAGGGGCAGAGCAGGGAGAGCCTGATAGAGCGCCTGAAATACGAACTGAATGTTATCCGCAATATGGGGTATGTGGATTACTTCCTGATTGTGTGGGATTTTATTAACTATGCAAAAGTAAATGACATTATGGTGGGGCCGGGGAGGGGCTCGGCGGCGGGGAGTATCGTTTCCTACTGCCTGAAAATAACGGATATCGACCCGATTAAATACAATCTTCTATTTGAGCGTTTCCTGAATCCGGAGCGTGTATCCATGCCGGATATCGATATTGATTTCTGCTTCGAAAGGAGGCAGGAGGTAATAGATTATGTGGGGGAAAAATACGGCGCTGATAAGGTGGTGCAGATCGTCACCTTCGGTACGATGGCGGCCAAGGGGGTTATCCGGGATGTGGGGCGTGTCATGGATTTACCTTATTCCTATGTGGATTCCATCGCAAAAATGGTGCCCAACGAATTGAACGTGACTATAGACAGGGCATTGAGCGCCAATCCGGAATTTAGGAAAATGTACGAAACGGATGAACAGGTGAAAAGCCTGATTGATATGAGCAAACGTTTGGAGGGCCTGCCGCGCCATACTTCCATGCACGCGGCGGGGGTAGTGATTTGCAGCAAGCCTGCGGAGGAATTCGTACCCCTCTCCCGGGGAAGCGATGGTGCGATTACCACCCAGTTTACCATGACGACCATTGAAGAACTGGGGCTGTTAAAAATGGATTTCCTGGGGCTGCGTACCTTGACGGTGATTCAGAATGCAGTTCATTTTGTGGAAAAGACAAAGGGAGTCCATCTGGATATGAACCAGATTGATTATGACGATAAGGCAGTGCTGGCTTCCCTGGGAACGGGGCGTACGGATGGGGTGTTCCAGCTGGAAAGCGGCGGCATGAAGAACTTCATGAAGGAACTAAAACCCCAAAGCTTAGAGGATATAATTGCAGGTATTTCCTTATACCGCCCGGGTCCTATGGATTTTATCCCCAAATATATTAAGGGGAAAAACAGCCATCAGGCCATCGTTTATTCCTGCCCTCAACTGGAGCCTATTCTGGCTTCTACCTATGGATGTATCGTCTATCAGGAACAGGTAATGCAGATTGTCCGCGATCTGGGCGGCTATACGCTGGGGCGCAGCGATTTGGTGCGCCGTGCCATGAGCAAGAAAAAGCAGGCGGTGATGGAAAAGGAGCGGGATAATTTCATTTACGGAAATGAGGAAGAAGGAGTACCGGGCTGTGTTGCAAAGGGTATTGATGAAAATGTTGCCAAGCAAATCTACAGCGATATGATGGATTTTGCCAAATACGCTTTTAACAAGTCCCATGCCGCCTGCTATGCGGTAATTGCTTATCAGACGGCCTATTTGAAATACTATTATCCGGTAGAATTTATGGCCGCGTTATTGACTTCTGTCATTGATTTCCCCAGCAAGGTGTCGGAGTATATCGTGACATGCAGGAATATGGGGATTTCCATCCTGCCGCCGGATATCAATGCAGGGGAAGCCGGCTTTTCGGTGACAGATGGGGGCATCCGCTATGCCCTTACGGCTATCAAAAGTGTGGGCCATCCGGTAATTGAGGCCTTGGTGAAGGAGCGGGAAGAACGCGGGGAATATAAGAACCTGAAGGATTTCATCACCCGAGTGGCAGATAAGGAAGTGAATAAGCGTGCCGTGGAGAATTTCATCAAAGCGGGGGCATTGGACGGGCTGGACGGTACCCGTAAGCAGTTCATGAGCGTATATGTGCAGATTATGGACAGCATACAGCATGATAAGAAAAATAATATGGCGGGTCAGATTTCCCTTTTCGACATCGTCTCCGAAGAAGATAAGGAGGATTTCGAAATCAAAATGCCGGATGTAGGGGAATATTCCAAGGAAATGCTCCTTGCTTTCGAAAAGGAAGTATTGGGTATCTATATCAGCGGCCATCCTTTGGAAGAATATGCCCAGATGTGGAAGAAAAATATTACTAACACCACAACGGATTTCCTTTTGGATGAAGAAACCGGGGAAACGGCGGTAAAAGACGGACAGAATGCCACGATAGGCGGTATTATTACGGATAAGAAGATAAAGTATACGAAAAATGATAAGGTGATGGCTTTTTTGCAAATCGAGGATTTGGTCGGGTCCATAGAAGTGGTGGTATTCCCAAGGGATTATGAGAGGAATTCGGCCAAGCTGCTGGAAGATAGTAAAGTATTTGTGAAAGGGCGCGTGTCCGTGGAAGATGAAAAGGACGGAAAGCTGATTTGCGAGAGGATTACAGGGTTTGATGAAATCAGCAGGAAGCTGTGGATTAAGTTTCCTACAAAGGAGGCGTATGAAGCGGCGGAGCAAGAGTTGTTTGCCCGGCTGGCGGAGTCGGACGGGGGAGACAGCGTATGCATTTATGTGGAAAACCCAAAAGCGGTAAAGAATCTGCCTCCTAACAGGAATGTAAAGGCGGACAGGGAATTGGTAATGCAGCTGGGGGCATTGTACGGGGAAGAGAATGTGCGGGTGACGTGATATTTTCGGATGATGCAGCCAGTTATTCCCGCGGGCAGCGAGCCAAGTGGCATGCCTAACATTTGGCGACTGCCGCGAGGGTCAAAGACCCCGCTGCTATGCAGCGCTGCAAGTTTGATACCCCGGGATTGCCATTAACGAAGTATGGGATCGCTACCGTAAACCCATTATTATTTCTGAAAATGGACTGGGAACATATGATACATTGACGCAGGATGGGAAAGTGCATGATGATTACCGCATCCAATATCTGAAAGAGCACATCCGGCAAATGAAAATATGTGTTGAAGAAGGTATTCCGGTGATTGGATATACTTCATGGGGATGCATTGATATCGTCAGTGCGGGAACCTCGGAGAGAAGTAAGCGCTATGGATATATTTATGTTGACTGCGATGACTATGGAAAAGGAACATGGAAACGGTATCGGAAAGATTCTTTTTACTGGTATAAGAAGGTAATTGCATCCAATGGGGAAGAATTATAATCAAAATAGAAAGCAGACCAGTCAGGGCATCATTTGCCTGACTGGTCTGTTTCTGCAAAGCCCTGTGCAGAGAAAACAAGCCGTGACGCGGCGCACAGGGCACGCGGCGAGTAGTGGGAAAGTCATTCCCCTGCTTGCTTTTGCCGAAAAAAGTTTGTAACAGCCTTTTGGCGTCCCTGTTACGAAATCCGTCCATCTCGAATTTTGCCTGTAGCAAAAGGCCGGAATCCTTGTCGCATTTGTACATTGGTATGGGCTGAACTGCTGCAAACTGTTATAAAAGTTTCTCCTTCCCCTATTGAAAACATGGGAAAAAAAAGGTAAAATAAAAAAGGAGTCAGTATCCGATAAACAGATAGGAGAGGTGGAGGCATGGCGAACGAAATTAAGACAATAGGAGTATTGACTAGCGGTGGGGATGCACCGGGAATGAATGCGGCTATCCGTGCCGTAGTAAGGCAGGCGCTTGCCAAGGGAGTGAGTGTAAAAGGCATTAAAAAAGGCTATCAGGGCCTTTTGAATGAAGAGATCGTGGACTTGAAGCGGAGCAGTGTGTCGGATATTATCCAGAGGGGCGGAACAATTCTGGGTACGGCCCGCTGTATGGAGTTTAAGACGGATGAGGGACAGCAAAAAGGTGCGGATATTTGCAGGGAATATGGCATTGAAGGGCTGGTAGTTATCGGCGGCGATGGTTCTTACCGGGGGGCTCAGGCATTGTCAAGAAAAGGGATTAACACAATAGGAATCCCGGGCACCATAGATTTGGACATTAACTGTACGGATTATACGATTGGTTTCGATACGGCGGTAAACACGGCGATGCAGGCTATTGATAAGGTAAGGGATACTTCTTCTTCCCATGAAAGGTGCAGTATCATTGAGGTAATGGGAAGGAATGCGGGATATCTTGCACTTTGGTGCGGTGTGGCCAATGGCGCAGAGGACATCCTCCTTCCGGAAAAATATGATTATAATGAGCAAAGTATCATTAATAATATAATCAGCAACAGGAAAAAAGGAAAAACCCATCATATCATCATCAATGCAGAAGGAATCGGGCATTCCACGTCCATGGCCAGAAGGATAGAAGCGGCTACCGGTATAGAGACCAGGGCTACGATTCTGGGTTATATGCAAAGGGGCGGAAGCCCTACCTGTAAAGACCGTTTTTATGCATCCATTATGGGAGCATATGCAACGGATATCCTTTGCCAGGGCAAGACCAACCGGGTAGTAGGGTATCGGAATGGGGAATTCCAGGATTTCGATATAGAAGAAGCTTTGGCTATGAAGAAGGATATTCCGGAATATCAGTATGAGGTGAGCAGGGCGCTGTCTATGTAGCAGGTGCAGCTGTGCCAAAGTACAAAGGGGAAGGGATATGGCAGTTTTGTGATAACGGCGCATGCCGGCGGTAGGGAAATAGAATATAGTTGCAAACTTGATAAAGGGCGGACTGGTGCTAAGGGCGCCGGTCCGTTCGCAGTATATCAGGCGGGAAGGTTGAAAATTTTCAATTTTCAATCTCAAGTTTGTGCCTGCGCAGCATCCGCAAACTGAAAAAGCGCAAAAAGCTGCGCAGAAATGGGGTTAAGAATTAATGATTACGAGTACGACGAACCAGAAAGTGAAAAGGATTGTACAGCTGAATAAAAGGGCAGCCTGCCGGAACAAAGAAGATGTATTTGTGACAGAAGGGATAAAAATGTTCTTAGAGACGCCGGAAGAGGACTTAGAGGAGGTTTATCTTTCGGAAAATTTTTTCTCTTTATTGGAAGGGGCAAAAGAGCGGGAAAGATCAATCCGGGAAAAGCTGGGGGCCTGTGGCTATGAGACAGTGGCAAGGGGAGTGTTCGAAAAGATGTCGGATACCCAATCGCCCCAGGGGGTTTTGTGTGTAGTCAGGCAGCGGCATTATTCTTTGGAAGACATGCTGGGAGCGAAGGATAATCCCCTTTTCATAGTATTAGAAAACCTTCAGGACCCGGGAAACTTGGGTACGGTTTTCAGAAGCGGGGAAGCGGCCGGAGTTTGCGGTGTGATAATGAGCAAGGATACGGCGGATGTTTATAACCCAAAGGTAATCAGAGCGACTATGGGGTCTGTGTATCGGATGCCTTTTTGCTATACGGAAGATTTGGAAGAGGCCATCGGAAGGATGAAAAAAGCGGGGGTGGGAGTGTTCGCGGCCCATTTACAAGGGGAAATGAACTATGATAAATGCGATTATCGGCAGGCATCGGCTTTTTTGATAGGAAATGAAGGGAATGGACTGACAGAACGTACAGCGCAGCTGGCAGATACCTATGTGAAAATCCCTATGAAAGGGGAAGTGGAATCTTTAAATGCGGCGGTGGCAGCAGCTGTGCTTACATTTGAAGCGGCGAGGCAGCGGAGAAAATGAGCAGCAGTTTGCAGCACATTGCCGCCAGGCCAATTCTTTATATAATAGGAAATTACGCCACAGCGTTGTAAGTCACCAAGAAAGAATGCGAAGCATTCTTTGGAATTGGCCGCTGGGCCAATTCTTTTTTACCTTATAGGAAATTACGCCACAGCGTTGTAAGTCACCAGGAAAGAATGCGAAGCATTCTTTGGAATTGGCCGCTGGGCCAATTCTTTTTT
>BLLT01000173.1 GCA_011958945.1 Lachnospiraceae bacterium
CACAAGAACTTTCAATACACTATACTAGCATTTTGTTGAATATCTCTTTTTCATCTTCCATTAAGACTAGAAAAACCTCTCCATCATAATATTCCTTATCGTAAAATTCCTTTGGTGAGCCCCATCTGAAATAATATATCCCTTCCTCCGATATACTAATATTTGTACTTTCTATTTCCATATTCGAACCAGCCACAATAGGCATGCTATTCCAAAAAGTAGCATAGCCATATTCATATCCCTGTCCTTCCAGAATATCTAACACTAATTTTTGTTCTTCTCCTAAATATTCACGATTTGCCACAAATACTGTATACATATTTCTCCATGAAAAAACATAGAAAAATAACAACATGCATATAAATATTACTTTTGCTCTCACCGCAACATCTTCACCTAAATATTTATGCCAAAATATACAACACCAAAATAACAATGCCCAGACAGAAGGAACCAAATATGCAGCACTAATATCTGCTTTTGTAAATACTAGTACAAATAAAGAAATAACAAATGATATAACAGAAGATAGGAAAATTATTCTATCAAATGCGTCTATTTTATGCATATTTCGTACCGTTAAAATCATAAAGAAACAAATTACCAACAAAAAAAGTAGTACGACTATATTCATTATCCCTTCAATAGAAATCAATCTCACTTGCTCTTGCCATCCCATTAAAGCAAGAATTTGGTTTAAAGTCATTACAAATCGATTAAATATATCATTCAATGGAGCATATTGCAAAGATGTCCTTGATCCAACACCATACTTGTCTAAAAGTATCTTCTCGTTTATAACATATCCTATCACAGCTGGCAATACTGTACTCGCTCCCAGCATAATATAACATTTATTCTTTCTCCAAAATATATCAATTATCAACGCAAATCCCAGTGGTGCTATAACCCACATTAAAGTCTTTATCCCAAGAAGCCCTAAACTGAAAGAAAAAAAAGTTATAAAACAAAAAATATAATTTTTCCATTTTCCCAAATAATATATTTTATATATGCATAATAAAATAAGATATGTTGTTATTGTCCATAAATAATATCCTCCTAAATAAACCATATACATAAAAGTAATTGTGGGAAAAATCAATATTCCCCAAATAATCCATTTTTTACCTAGATCTATTTTCCTCAATATTCGGTCTATAAGCACACAATAAATAAGCATCTCTACAATACGTGCTACAAAAAATGTATTAAAAAAGGACATTTTAAACATAAAAAGTATTGCCTCAATTCCCGTATTACCAAATATAATTGGCAACGTAGTTGTAAAGTATACATCATCCGGAATTGGTTTTACAGATTTATTCATTTTATACGCAAACACCAAATCAGCTATTGCATCTCCATCAATATATAATTTATATTTATACAGCAAAACGAAAAAAGTAAACTTACTAAAATTGCACCAATCACACCATATTTATTCTTCAATATCTCTATTGCTCTATTTTTGAACATAACTCTCTCTTCCTCATTAATTTGTAAACAATATCTCTACTTATAGCAGGCAACTTCAGATAATAATATATATTGTATATTTCTTTGTCAAGTTTTTTTTACACATCACAAAAAATTGTTTTCAGAAAAAATCCTTGACATATGGATGTCTATTTAATATTGTATTTTTAAAGCTAAAATTACTTTATTTTAGCTTTAAAAATACATAAAAGGGTAATTCATCTGTTATGACTTATTGTGAAAACAATTTTCAAAAAAGTATTTTCATTGCAATTGCTTTAGGATTGATAATTTCTATTCTCGTTTTAGGAAATAGAAATTCAAATATTTTTTTAGGAATTCCTCTCATTAATTCTTTTGAACTAGACAACAGAGAATATAAAGAAGGTTTTATTGATAATTTTCAATTATTATATAACGGATATCAAGCACCTTATATAAAAGAAAGTAACTTATATATTATTCCTCAAGACTTAAGTACTGCGGATTGGAATGGTGTATTTTCATCAAGTAATGCAGGATGCCAATTATATATAAAAAATGATACATTTATTAATAATAAAAGCAAAGCCATTGAAGAAAATCACATTTTTCAACTCTATATTGTCCATAATAACATTTTGGAAAAAAGACAAATTATCTTCTCCGGCCTTCCTATTATGGTAATCAAAGATGATAATCTGCTGCGAAGCAATAACAACATATGTGGTAATTTAACATTTTTCGATACTAATACTGTTAGTTTTTCCCAGCTTGAATATCATATAAAAGGAAATTCCACTTCCGTATTTGATAAAAAGTCATACCGGATTAATCTAAAAACAGAAACTGGTAACAAAAATAAAATTTCATTTTTGAACCTTACAGAGACTGATGATTGGGTAATTAATGCCTTATATACAGATGACGAGAAAGTTCGTGAAAAACTAGTAGCCGATCTCTGGAATGAAAAATGCAATGAAAATAACGAAAGTTGGCAATTTCCAACCGTTGAATACATCGAAGTGGTAATTAATGACGATTATCGCGGATTATATGGTTTGTCAACCGTAATAAATAATGATCTAGAAAGAACAGACAAAAGAAATAGTTGTGTTTTAAAAGTAAAAAAATATATTGATATTGATGATTTTAATTGGATAGGTGTCAAAAAAGATTGGGAACGAGTAGGGCCTTTTTACATGATGATTCATAATGAAGATGCGGTAAATCCCTGGGAAAATGTAAAAGAATTGTCAAGAAGATTCTACCAAAATGATACTAAAGATAATTATACATTTTCACAATGTACAGATTTAATAAACCTAAACAATCAAATTGATTCATATTTGTTTGTAAATGGTCTAAATATGACGGATAATTGTTCCTCTAATGGTGTAGTGTATGTGTATGATGGTCGAACCAATACATTTATTCGTCTAATGCATGATTTTGATGCCATTTTTACTCATTGGGAACATGATGCAGCAAACCCCTTAATTGTTAACAGGTTTTCAACCGAACGAAAGAATGAATTTATTGCTGATATACGTTCCACAACTGAAATGGAACAATTATTATCTAAAAATCCTGAACTTTGGTCTCAAATTCAAAAACGATGGTTTTATTTACGAAATAGTACCTTTTCTACCAATAATATAACACAATTAATTGATAGCTATAGAAATAAGCTTCAAAAAAGTGGAATATGGATTCGTGAAAAGGAGCGGTGGCCAGATGAATGTATGATAGCTGATGAAAATTGGTTACCCACTTTTATTAGTAAAAGATTAGAATATTTGGACGAATATTATAACAAAGAGCATCCTAAATATAAAGATTGATGTATAGTCTATTTTTATTATTATATCCCATAATATCACTTAGTAGCAATTACAAAACCTATAGCTTAAAATATATCATGGAGGTAACAATAATGTCATTCAAAGATGCAATTAAAAACTCATTTATAGAAAACTTTTCTAATGGAAGACTAAATAGTAGTTCTACATTATTGGTTTTAGCAGTTACATTACTTATTGGCTTTTATATTTTTTGTATTTATAAAGTTATCTGTAGAGAAACGTTTTATTCGAAGGATTTTAACATTTCACTTGTTGCCGTAGCCATAATCACAGCGGCAATTATACTAACAATTCAATCAAGTATCGTTATTTCACTTGGTATGGTAGGCGCATTATCTATTGTCAGATTTAGAACTGCTATAAAAAATCCTATGGATTTAGTTTTTCTATTCTGGTCCATTTCCGTTGGCATTATATGTGGTGCTGGCCTATTTGTCATAGCATTAATAACTACTGCTGTACTCACTATATGTATATGCGGTTTAAACTATATACCACTACATGAAAATAATAAGTTACTGATTATCAATGCATGCTTTCCATATGCTGAAGAAAGACTAATAAATGTACTCAACTCTTACGTAAAGAGATATAAAATTAAATCAAGAAATATCAGTAATGCTAAAGTTGATTTAATCCTTGAAATCAAACTATTCCCCCAAAAGGAACTTTATTTATTAAATGAACTTAACGAATTAGATTTTATTACTTCACTTTCGCTTATATCCCAAGAAGGAGAAAGTACTTTCTAAAGTACTAAACAAAATTATGATAAGAATGACTAAAACATGGTTAATAACAATTATGTTATTCATTATAATTATAGTTCTTTCATTCCTCAAACTTATTCCTCATAATCTGTTCAACGAAGATATACATATTAATTGCCAAGATAATACAATGACTATAACCGGAGATGGATTATTAACTAAACAGGACATAGATAACTATTTTATAAATAGCATTTATCAGAAAAATACTATAGTAAATGTTGTTGTTGAGAACGGCATAGATGAAATAGGATATAGATGCTTCGAAAATTTTGAAAATCTGCAAAAAATCACATTAGACAATAGCATTTTCAGTATAGATGCCTATGCTTTTTATAGATGCTTTTCATTACAAGAAATAATCCTTCCAGAAAATCTTACTCAAATTGATGACGGAGTTTTTATGGAATGTAGCGCTTTAGAAAAAATACATTTAGGTAAAAACGTGAACTTTATAGCAGAAAATGTATTTGAAAACTGTTTGTCACTGGAAGAAATTAATTTTGATGAACAAAATAGCTATTATGCATCTAAAGATGGGGTATTATACAATTCTTCCTTAGAAAAATTAATTCTTTATCCATATGCAAAACAAACATCAACTTATACAGTACCTTCTTCATGCAAAGTAATCAATAATAATGCATTCTATAACAACCAATACATTAGAGAGATAGTAATAGATGGATCCCTGGAAGAAATTGGGAATTACGCATTTGGAAACTGTGTCTCTCTCGAAAAAATACTTTTCAAAAACGAAGTAATTACTATTCGAGATTTTTCATTTTGGAATTGTATCTCTTTAAAAGATTTTTCCCTTCCCAAAGGCTTAAAAAGTATTGGCATGTATGCTTTTAACGGATGTAATAGCATAACAGAAATTATTATGCCTGAATCTTTACAATATGTAGGTCAGCATGCTTTTGCACAAATGCAATCGCTAAAAGCCATAACAATTTCCACGGGAATTGCCCAACTGCCACCTTGGATATTTGCGTATAATATTAGTTTATCTCTAATAACTATACCATCAAATATTACATCTATTTCCTCTGCCTCATTTTTAGGATGTGAAAACCTAATTGAAGTTAAACTTGAAAATGAGCATGGCATAATTAATAGTACGGCATTTCAAGACTGTGATAACTTAGATTATATATATACAGCTAGTGGTTGTAATTTAATTTCAGACATAAAAAATGCAGCGGGTGATATTGTATATTAAGAAAGGGTATTGTCAAGAGAGACTGGCTGATACCTTTCGTCATTTGCGCTCTATGTATTGGTTGCTTTTCTTTTGCCATGATGAATAATACAGATGGTTTTGAACCACTTGTCCGGCGAAAGTGAGCCACCTATGCTTTGCTTTTTGTCAGATATGGCATCGCTTATCAAGACCAAGCCGCGGTGCGGTGTTTACAACAGTCTTGACAATCGTTACCACATCCAACCATCTTTAAACAAGCAAAATAGAAGTAGATCTATGCCATCGGTAGACTGGCTCAGTAAACATCGGACAGGCGGCTTCGCCGCACCGGAATACTCAGCCATGATAAACCGCCTATGATTTTTTATCATAGAAGACGTTCCAAGATGATATTTAAAGAAAAAATTCACATTCTCGTTTATATGTCTCATTCAATAATACACTTTATTATATCTTTATTATCCATTTCATAAATTGTATAAAATCCATCATCAAATATAGCATCCGGTATTTGAATATCTTTTTTTGCTAAAACACCATTAAAAAGTTCTTTTTCACTTTCATGTAACACAACAAACACATTTCCTCTATAATAGTCTTTATCATAATACTCTTTTGGAGAAAGCCATCTATAGTAATAAAACCCCTCTTCTACTATGCTTATATTGGTGCTCTCTATTTGAAAATCAGAGGCAGCAGTAATCGGCATGCTATGCCAAAATGTCGCATATCCATACTCATAACCTTTTTCTTTCAGAACTTCTAATACTATATCTTGCTCTAATACTATTTCTCGCCTCTCATCTACAAACACCGAATACATATTCTTCCATGAAAACAAATAAAAAAATATTAATATAGATAGCAATATAATCTTTTCTTTCTTCCCAACATTATGTTTATAATATTTAAACCAAAATATACAACACCAAAATGTCAATGCATATATAGAGGGCGTTAGATACATTGCACTTACATTTTCTTTGGTAAATATTAATAAATAGGCAGAAATGAAAAACGAAAATAATGAAAACAAGAAAAATAATCTGTCAAAATCATCCAGCATATTTATACATTTAAGAGAATACATAACTAAAGCAATTATAATCCCCAAAAGCAATAACGATACACCATTTAATATTCCTCTGTAGGAAATCAATTTAATCTCTTCTTGCCAACCTAATACTTTTAAAGTTTCAGATATCGTTTTAAACAATGCCTCTGGAAAATCGCTTAGCAAAGAATATTCTAATGTTATTCTCGCCTTTATGCCATATCTTATTAAAAGCACTTTTTCATTTATCAAAAAACCAGCCATAGATGATACAATCATCCCACTCCCTAATAAAATATTACACTTTCTATTTTCCCATAAAAAATTAACTATAAATGCCCCCCCCCAATGGAACAAATACCCACAATAATGTTTTAGCCCCACACAAACCCACACAAAAAGGAAATATGAAAAAAAATCCTACTATTATAGGACGAATTATTTTCTGAACATATAACTTATATATACATAATAAAAAAATTGGAGTTGTTATTGTCCATAGATAAAAACCTCCCAAATGCAACATAAGTATACATGAGTATGTTGGTATCATTAATATTGTCCAAAAAATATATTTTTTCTCTTCCAAATAAACTATTTTCAATATCCACCAAATCAGTAAAAAGAAAATCATTAATTCGATAATACGTGTCAAGAAAAATGTATTCTGAAAGGATAATCCTAAATGGGCAATTACTTCCTCTATTCCAATGTTACCAAGCAGCACTGGCAATGTAGTAGAATAATAAACATTTGTTGGGAAGGGATTCCATGATTGAGCCGCTTTAAATGCTATAATCAAATCGCCTATCATGTCACCATGGAGATTGCTCTTATATTGAAATAGTATGGTTAAAAATAACATATTTGATAAGCCTGCGCAAATTAAATCTGCCTTATCTTTTATTTTGCTCAATACCCTTAAACTTATTTCTTTAATCATAGCATTTATCTTCTCCTAGCCTTTTTTGATTCGCCTATAGTATATGTTCAACTTCTACAATTTCTGCTTTTTCGTTTTTTCCAAAATACTAAATGTTGCAAAAGATAATTTTTGTCCAATAATATTTTGATAAAATATTTTATCCACTTTTTGTAAAAGTGCTACTAACTTTTTATTTCCAATATTCAATATGGAAAAAGCATCCGGATTATAGTATAATATATATGCTAACAATCCTACATGATACTGTTGCATCAATTTCAGACCACTCCTTTTATATCTGTTATTAAGATTTCTCAATTCAAAATCATGCTCTGTTTTCTCATCAAATATATGATTTTTCTTATAGATTGCATTTCGTATTTTTGCATATATAATATTATTATGAGTTGGTTCAAAATTAATAAATACCCCCCCCCCCAATTCAAAGATTGGAAAATCTTGTGCAGTACATTATCAACAGAATCCGGAACATGATGTAGTCCACCCATAATTATGATAATATCATATTTTTTTTCTGGCGCATATTGTGTAACATCTTGAATGTAAACGTCCAACTCTGGATTTATTTGTTTTACCCTATCTATCACCTTATCGCTATAATCAAATCCTGTATATGCATAATCTTTAGTAATATATTTTTTTACTATTTTTTCTCCTTCTGCATAACCACACATCATTTCTAAAACATCAACCTTATTTGTAGTATGCTTGTATACCACTTCCCGTACGTCACTCAAAACAGAACTCCATAACAGTTCTTTATAAAATACATGATTTTTGTTTTTCCTAGCTTTAAAATATTCATCCGATATAGAATTAAAAAATTCTTTTTGTCTTTCGATTTTATTCATTTCAGCAATCCTCTTCCTAAAATTATTCCTTAAAAGCAATAACATCAATATGATATCTTGGCCGGTGCTTAGTTTCTAAATATATTTTCGCAATATACTCACCCACTATGCCCAATGCCAAAGTCTGTATACCGCCAACCATCCAGATTGCTACCGCTAAAGATGCCCAGCCAGGTATGGTTATTCTTCTCAACCAGGCAATCATAATATATGCAAACATAAATATACTGCTTACAAATACCAAGAAACCTACCATTGTTATAATACGTATTGGACGTATAGAAAAAGATGTTATGCCATCCAAAGCCAAATTAACCATTTTATTTACAGTATACTTGGATTTGCCCCCTGTTCTTTCTTTAACATCAAAATATACTGTTGTAGAATTAAAACCCATTAATGGGATTAACCCTCTTAGATATACATTTACCTCTGGATAACTTTCTAAAGCCTCAACAGCTTTTTTCGACATTAGCCTATAATCAGCACAATTTTCCAAACTAATTCCCGAATTTAAATGTTTTAAAAGCAAATAATATGCCTTTGCTGTTATTTTCTTTAAATATCCATCAGTTTTTCGGTCATTCCTTATCCCGTATACTATTTCATATCCTTCTTCATATCTATCTATAAATTTATCTAAACGCTCAATGTCTTGTTGCAAATCTGCGTCTAATGTTATTACTATATCTGCATATTCCTTTGCAAAAAACATCCCAGCAAGCAATGCTTTCTGATGACCTTCGTTATTGCTTAATTTTATTCCAGCAACCATATGATTTACTGCCTGTGCTTTTGTTATAATCTTCCAAGTGGAATCTTGTGAGCCATCATCAACAAATAACATTTTACTCTTATAACTAATTCTTCCCTCTTTTTTCAGCTGTTCCATCTTTTGTATTAAACAACTTATGCTATCGGGCAGAACTTCCTCTTCATTATAACAAGGCAGTACAAGATAAAGGCAAACCATCTTAATCCTCCCTATATTGTCAAGTGATTTTCCTTAAAAAATCAAGGAATTTATAGTTAC
>BLLT01000174.1 GCA_011958945.1 Lachnospiraceae bacterium
GGGATTGAAAATTTTCAATTTTCAATCTTATATACTCCAACAAAGCGCTCATAGGAATTACCATGCCCTTTCCATAATCAATTATGCCTCGGCTGCCATACCTCTTTCCGCTTCGCTTGCCATTTTCCTTTCCATTCCGTGCCCTTCAGGGCGTTCCTCTTCCTCCGCCCCCGCTTCGGTAATGGCCGATGCCAGGCAGGCAACCTTTTCCTTTAATTTTTCCCAGAATTCTTTTAATGCAGGAATGCCTTCTTCCCTCATCCATATCTTTGTCATCGCCAGCTTTATTGTCATATAGTCCTTCGCTTCTTCCGCCGCTTCCTTTGCGTCCTCCCATAACCCATACAAGGCGTCTGCCATTGCGGTAGCGAAAAGGAATCCAACTACCAGCGAAGCGATTGTTCCTATTATACCGTATCCGAAAATAATTGTCATCAGTAAAGCAAAGAACTTTCCCGTTTCATACGCCAATGCCACTATGGCCACACCCACCAGAACTGTCAAAGCCGTACTGGCTATAGCCTTAAGCTTTGTCATAATCTCATCCTTGGGAATCCTCCCCAGAATCCCTTTGATATGTACTTTAGCGGACTCGATAAAAGCGGCTGCACTGACGCCGATTCCCCTGGCCCCCATTCCCGCCAGCGACGGTTCCAGTTCCCCCTGCAGCTGAAGAATATGGATGGCCAATGCCGTATAATACCTTTCTTCATCATTTTCATAGGCTTCCAGAAGTTTTTCCAAAACATCTTCCCCTATAGAGCGGAAAAATTTCTCCATGACCTCCTGCTCCCCGTGGAGCAGGGCGAATTGTTCCAGATATTCCGCCATGGCATTTTTCATAGCGTTCAGCCCTTCTTCCGTTACCTCTTCGTCCTTTTTTATTACAACATCTTTTACCTGGCCCAAATCATAGCCTTTTGCCGCCAAATCTGCTTTAAAAGCCTCCATGCCCTCCGCCAATATTGTATATTGCTCCTTCATGCTCTTTTGCGACAGGCCGGAACGCTCCAGCGTTTCAATAATCATGGCTTTTTCTCCATCTGTTTCCATCTGCCCTAATAATTGGTCGAAGTCATGGATACCACTGCATAATTCGTCTATTTCTTTTTTTTCATCGAT
The DNA here is from genome assembly GCA_011958945.1 of Lachnospiraceae bacterium. Taxonomy (GTDB): domain Bacteria; phylum Bacillota; class Clostridia; order Lachnospirales; family Lachnospiraceae; genus Kineothrix. The sequence continues at coordinate 1,123 of BLLT01000174.1, forward strand.
TCCTTCCACCCTGCTGGCCAGGGAAATACGCATATTTTCTTCCAGGGAAAGCTTATCGCTGGCTTCCCTCTTTATCTCTGCGGCTAACTTGCCAACCATCTTTATTTCTTTTTCCGATAATTTCTTATTCATATGCATCCTCCTTCACTATTTATTTTGCTTATACGCACATTTTGCTTCTTTTATCGCTTCCCGCATGTCCAGGGAATCCATTTCTTTTTTCATCGCCTGCTTTAATTCTTCCTCCGACATGGTGCTGACCGATTTCCCCATGTTCAGCAGTGTTCCAAGCATTTTAATATAAACCATGCCTGCCAGATATACATAGCAGAAGCTTGTAATTCCGGTGATTGTTGCCGCTCCTATCGTTCCGAATCCTGGAACAAAGGAAATCGCTGCCGCGACGATAACGAACGCTGCAATGGCCCCTCCCAAATCCGCCAGCACTGCCGATGCTATGGACTTCAAAATCCCGTTTCCAAATTCCACGCCCAACATTTTTGCCAAAGCCACATACATTGCCACCACAAAACCAAGCGATACAGCAATGGCAACGGTGCTCCCCGCACCCGGAAGACACCCTGATGCCGCTGCAGAAGCCGCTGCCGCCAAGGCAAATCCAATCACAGTTTTTACTATTTCCTCTGAATCATAATAATAGATTTTTAAAGCATAAACTGCCTCTTTTAACATCGCCGAACCCATATTTTCCCTCCGTTTCTGCGCGGCCTTAGAATTTCAACTGATACTTTACGCCCGCCAGGTTTGTAGCTGCCGCACGGGTACAAACCTGGGGAAATTCCCATTAAACAAATTCTCCCTGGACTTCCATACAAGCATCTCCGTTTTCCCGGTTCTTCCAATTCTCCTGCTTCTGCCAGGAATTCTCCTGTAAGACGGTTTCCTTTGTTTCCAAATATGCCCCCTCCCGCCATGCCTGATACTTATCCTTACACTTGCAGACACACGCGGTTACGGTTAGCCCAAGGCCGCCTATCAGGGCGATACATCCATAAATAAACAGCAAATACAGTGACGTGGAGATAATAACGCTGGCTATCAGCCCCAGGGAACTGAAGGACATTGCCATTAAAACGGACTCCGCGGCCAGCCCCACCGCTGCGGAAGCGATGGCCATGGCAGCGCCTATTGCGGCGCAAATAAGGCCTTCCATTATTTCGCCATATTCCTCTGCATATTCTTCCGCAGGAAGCCCCGGGGCCGCCGGGCAAAACTGCGCCAGCTTTATCTGGACAGCAGCTCCAATGCCGAGCATCTCCGGGCATTCGCCAAATTCACAGGGCAAAACCCCGTCTAACACCGCCATATACTCCGCCACCGCAAACAGAAAAGCTTCTTTTTGTGTGGGCGACGTCTCTGTATGCTGCGCTTCGCCTGCGCCCTGAAAACGGGAATCCTCAAGCGTATCCGCCATCTCGAATACAACTGTCTTTGCAAATTCCCTTATCCTATCCGCCAGGAGCCTTTTCAGTTCTTCCTCCGGCAGTGCGGCCCGGGCGGCAGTTTCTTCCGGAGCAGCTTCATTTTTCTGGAAAGAATCCAGCGTTTGCAGATAGAAGCCTTTCCGCTGTTCCCTGTCCATGGATTCCGCGATATTATCCAACATCTTCTCCACGTAGCCCGGCTCTGCCATTGCCTTTTTATCTTCGCACAGCCCGTATAATTCCTCTGAACTCTTCCAGATTCTGCCGCATAAGGACAAGGCCTCTTCAAAATTCAGGTTGCCGCACCTCTCCGAAACCATAGGCGCCACATTTTCCACGGTGATTTCCCGCCCCTCCAGCTTCCATTTCATTTCCTGATATATCCCGTTCACTTCCTGTACTGCATTTCCTGTAAGCTTCATCTTCCTCGCCTCCTGTTTCAGTTCCACAAGTTCCCTTTCAGCACTCTGTCAGGGCTGTCCGTTTGCTTGTTGTATGAGTCCATTATATATAATCATTTCCTTCATCTCGATTAATTCCATTAATCAATTTTCCTGCTGTTTTATACTGTTTTTCTTTTCCTTATGATATTTCACAATTTCCTCCCGCAGACGGGTGGACATATATCTGTCATATTCATTTGCGGCGGCCTTCCCTTTATCATACTTGCTGTCGGCCAGATGACTTTCACGCTCACTCATCACGGCGGTTCTGTGACTCTCATGCTTGCTGGCCGCAGCGCCTCTATCCCTATTTGTGTTTTTTTCTGTTTGGAACTCGCATTTGTCCGCATTATAGGCTGTAAAAGGCACTAAATCCAGTTCTCCCGCATTGGTATATTGGTTCTCATAAGCGGCCAGCCAAAACTCCACGATATTTTTCATGTTTGTCACGCCATAAGGCTGGCTGAATTTTCCCTTCGCCGTCTCCACAAGGGCTTCTTTATAGGCGATTTCCCCGTACGGCTTTTGCCATCCGGCATCCTTTGAACCGGCATTTTTCCCTGCCCTTTTTTTCAGTTCCCGGTTCGTCTGGGTCACCAGGTTTTCCAGGTTAGCCCCTGTATAGAACATATTCTTATTCTCCGCCCTGGCATATGCTGTAATTTCGTTTATAAACCCCTTGGCCGTTTTCATGTAATCAAAGTTTTCTGTAAACAGCCCCGCCCCCGCCGATTCCGCACGTCCGTTTGCCCTCTTCATATGCAGGCAAAGGATGTCCACCAGTTCATCATATGTAGGCATAAATACGCAAAACCTCATGTCAAAACGCCCGTCACGCAAAAGTTCCGGCTTTAATTCCGTCACGCTGTTGCTTGTGGCGAAAAAGAAAATCTGCTTTTTATTTTCCTGCATCCAGTCCAGCAGGGCTGTCAAAATATTCATTTTCACATCGTTTTTCCCGCTTGCCTTATCTATGGCAAAAGTTTTCTCAATTTCATCCATCAGGACAACGCAAGGGGCCAGCGCTTCAATCCGTTTACGGCAGCGCTTGAAATTCGCCTCGGAATCCCCTACCAGGCCGCCCAGCAGATTGTCCATGCGAAACTGCACCAACAGCACATTCCCTTCATTCCCTCCCATGGCCGCTGCCACACTCTTTGCCGCCTGGGTCTTGCCGCTTCCCGGAACCCCGGTCAGCAATACCCCTTTCGGCGGCTCATTGCCGCAGGCATGCGCCTTATCCACATCCATGAATTCCTCTTTTACGCCTTCCACCCAGTTCAAAAACTCCCGCATCCCCACTACCGTATCCTGCGGCTCCAGAATCGTCACCGTAGGGTCATGCAGCGCCTCGTTTCTCTTCAATTCCATAATCTTCTTTTTTCTGCTGGCCGAAATTTTGCGTCTGTTTCCTTCTGTTCCGCTCTTATCCTCCGCCCTGCCAAAAAAACTGCCGAACTCCGCCTGTAAATCCGCCACGGTTTCCTGCAGCCCTCTCCTGGAAACCCCCCGGAAATCCTTTGCCGCTTCCCGAATCCGCTGTAAGTTCACTGGCGATATTTCCTGCTTTTTTCCATTTAGTTCATATGCCCTCTGGCGGCAATTATCTTCAAATTCTTTCTCCGCTTCCACCAGCAGGAATTCCTCAATATCCTCCCTGTCCATTTCGGGAACATCAATGATTTCCACTTCACTTTCGAACCCTTCCGGCATTTTCAGCACCGGGCTGACTAAAAACAGCAGGATAAATCTGCCTTCCGTCTCTTCCCGTTTTGCCGCCGCTATAAACTGTTTTAAGAAATGGCTGGCGCAGCGTCCGCCTGCGGACTTAGACTCAGGCAGAATCTGAAAATCATTCATCACAAAAAATATGCGGGGATTCTTAAAGAGGGGCTTCCCCACGGAACTCCCCCCCGTCTCCTGAAAAAAATCTTTTGGAATATAATCTTTCTCCTTCAGTGAAAAAACCTCATAGGCATCTGCCAGAACGCCATTGGATACCGCAACTTTAAAGAAAGAATGGTTGTTGGACGTTTGCAACGTCGTGCTTACGTCCTCCGGCAGGAAGCTTTTCAGGGTATCCGCCATTTGTGTAAATACGGCCTGCAGGATATCCCTGTCCTCCGTCACCAGATAGACGACATGTTTATGTTTCTCCCGAAGCATGGAAAGCTTTTGTTCAATCTTTATCATTCTCGGCATTTCCTGTACCTCCTCCCGCTATATGGATGTAGGGTTTTATCTTAAAAAATAGGGCGTAAGGCCCTCTATATAGTCCTCCAGGGAATTGTTGATATTTTGCATGATGGTATTGTAAATATATCTTTCGGCCTCCGCTGTTAAATTGGGGATTTGATTCTGCCCTAAATCATTTACTATAGACCATTTATTTGCTTTTACCCTTTCGCTGACTTTCCTTTTTTCTTCGGTGGTCAATATAGTTTCCCCAAGATTCTCCGATTTAAATAATCCCGTCACTCTCTTCCACATAGTAAAAATATTTTTCGAATAAACCGTTATTGCAGGCAGCTGTCCCTTAAAGGCAGTTAAAACATCGTTTTGCTGTATTTTGTAATCATATCCGACCTTTTTTCCCGGGAAAAGCTTATGGAAATTATCATCTAAAATATCATTTATTGATTTTACAACCTTTTTTTCCTGCATCAATTTACCCAGATTCTCTCTCACCGCGTCAATGGGTATATGATAAGGCATCTTCAACCAGTCATTGAATGTTTTGGCCGAGACATCATTTGTCCACTGCGCTATCTGATTGATATAGCATTCCTGCCATATCATATTCGCACAGGTATCCCGTACGGATTTACTAATGCTCTGGCGTATTCCTTCCATCTTCTGGCGAACCGCCTCTTTTAATTTCTTTAATTCATGGCACTTGGTCAGTTCCACATACCCCATATAGGCCAACCCTCTGGCGACAGAGAAATGCCTGTCCTCGGAAGGAGACTCCATCGCTATCCCATTTTTTTCCACCTCAAAGACGTTCTTTGCAAGTTCCTGTACGAAAGGCATTATGGTCGCACCGCCTGTGAATACAATCCGGTCAACTTTCACCGGCTTACCCGTTTCCTTTTCTATGCATCTGGCTTTCGCTCCCTGAAAGAAAACTTCGATGGCTTCATGAAAACTCTTATAATCCTGTGTAAGGTTTCCGCCCATTGGGTCTATCTCATCCTGATAACTCCTTTCTACCCGCACAGGCATTTGGTTGACTGCTATGTCCATAACTTCACTGTCAATATCCAGGCTTTTTCTGACACCATTTTGTAAAGCTGTTATTCGGTCATCCTTACGCCCGTTTGTTCCGTCTGAACCATAAAAGCCTTCTTTCCTCAAACGGAGCGTTAGAGTAAGATAGCCTTCCGAAGAATCAAAAGGCTGCATTTTCATTTTTTTATCATGCTCCATTTTACGTTGTCCAACAGCTAATCCCACCACTTCTTTCCCCAGAAGAAAGATATCAAATAGATTCTGCTCTATCATGCCAGCACCCACTTGACGGCTGTATTCGTTTACCACTTTCCCATTTTTCACCAATACGCTATCGAAGGTGCTGCTTCCGCCATCAATAATCAGAACCGCCTCATTGGAACCGATATTCCCCTTTTTATACTCATAGGCCATGGCCGCTTCCGCTTCCGAATACACGATGATATGACATTTTACTTTTGCTTCGCTTCCATCGACCAGTTTCACCGCTTCAATTCCTGACACCCCATTCTTAAGGATATTCTGATAATCTTTTGCCTGCTTTTCCCAAACATCCGAAGCCGGACGGCCTACAAACAGATATACTTCACCGCTGCCGGAACAAACTCTTCCGTTATAGCGCAATATATTTTTAATAAAATGATGGAAAAGGGTTTCTTGTAAAAACTGATAAGTAAATACTCCTTCCCCTTCCAGCTGAATACCTCTCCCACTTCCATAGATTTTCCTTGCATTTTCAGGAGTTGTTTTAATATTGGTGTACAAAATATCATCATCTGAATATTTCAGTGCTTCTTGGCCAATACGATTTCTTTTATTATTATAAACCGTATACACGTATCCGCTAATGCTCTCATTTTCGCCCGCCATATTTACCAGCATCCTATCCAATGACTCACGTGGGTCCACATAAGTAGCCGCTAATTCTCCCGCCCCAAAATCCACGCCAAATACTCTGGCTTTCGCTGGGTCTATAGGTTCTACGCCAAAATATTCCCATATTGTTTTATCCATTCTGTTCACCTTTCCCTCCTTTGTTTCCGCCTGGCCACATGCTTGCGCCTCACCTTCCATACTTTCAGGCTAAACCTTTTTCTTCCCGGCCATCCATCCCAATATGAGCCCCCAGCACTTCCCATTCCCCGTCATTCTCATGCCCTTCTCCGTATTTAATAAAAAGGCCCGGATATCGGATAGCATTCTCCTTAAGCGGCACAAACCGTTTTCTCAGTTCCGGGCAATCCTTCAGCCTTTTATCCGAAGCAAACATAGGATAGATTCCGTTATTCTGCAAGATTATCCTTACGGCCACGGCCCAGCGGACAGGATATTGTTCATTCCGATTCCGCCACCAGTCGAATTCCCCCTCCGCTTTCCTTTCCATCATTTGTTTCATAGGTATGATTACCTCATCAGTCAGCTCCCAGATAACGTTCCTCTCCTGCAGGAGAATCTTCCCCTGAGCCTTCTTTCTTTCGTCCTCTTTTATCCATTGTTCCAGCACTGCATCCTCTTTCATTTCAGCCTTTTGGAACGCCTCTTTCAGCTCTTCTTCATAATCTGTTCCATTTTGCTTCAATGGCAATATCAGTTTCCCTTCACAATATTCCCCATGGAAATCCTCTATTGCCCTCAGCAAAGGCTCCGCCACCCTGTTCCACATATAGTAATCTTTTTTTTCATCATTTAGCATATCCATTGATTCTGCAAACCCTATCAGGATTTGCAGCGAATCTGCAATTCTTTGAAACAGGCTGCCATATAGTTCACATTTTTTTATCTCCCATAATTCTCCCTGTAATTTTGAGTAATGTTTTATCAGTTCCTTCCTTTTTAACTGCTTCAGTTCCTTTTCCAGATTCTCTTGCTGTTCACCCAATGTTTTATTCTGCATTTCCAACACTTTACATCTTTGTTCCACTTCTTTTTGGCTTTCACTTCCCATGCCATTCTCATCCCTTTTTCCGTTTTTCTTCTCCCTCTAAGCCGCCCCTGCTCATTTCCTGCTTCACCCCTCCCAATCATCCATACCAATATTGGAGCCCAGCACCTCCCATTCATTTCCCCACCGAATAAAAAGCCCCGGATATTTGATGGCATATTTTTTTAGAGGGATAAAACGTTTTTTCAATTCCGGCTTTAATCTGTCATCTCTCGCTTCCATAGGGTAAATCCCGCTATTTTCCAATAATTTCTGCACTTTTTCCGCCATTTGGCATATATCCTCATCCTTTACTTCTTTTTTCCGTTCCAGGCTTTGCAGCCTTTCTATCACTCCGGCCAGATTCTTTACTACATCAGCCTTTTGCTCAGCAATTTTTACAGACTGGATTCTCAGTTCATTCTCCCTTAGATACATCTCCATTTCCTTCACATCCATTTCCCCTAACCTGTTCCGTATCTCTTTTTCTTCAAAAGTTTCGCTGGAATCCGGCAGCACCAACAGGCCCTTTTCGATTCTTCCGCCCGCATCCCTTACCGCATTATCCAACGGTGCCAGAATCATATCCCACATATAATAGTCAATCTTTTCCCCTGTCAGCGTATCCAGCGGAACATTTTTAAGGCCCAGCAATGTTTGAAGCGCCAGAGCACTTCTTTCGAAAATCTTTTCATAGGGCCGCAACATTTTTATCTCCCACAGCTTCCTTTCCGTCCGCAGCAGTTCATTCCGCAGCTTCTTTTCTTTTTCCGCTTCCTGGCCCAATACATTTGCCTGGCTTTCAGAAGATTTATTTTCGGAAAACTGTCTTATTGATGAATTTCCTCCGCAAGCTGTCTCTCTGCCCTGAAATTTTTCCCTTTCATTTCCCTTTCTGCCAAAAATAAAATCTAAAACACCTTTTATTTTGCCAAAAATCATTGTAAACCCCTTCGCCTTACCAAACCCAATGGCCAGGCCAACCCCTATCGCAGCAACAAACCACTTAAAT